>JBOGHR010000239.1:0-12536 GCA_050744905.1 Acidimicrobiales bacterium | reverse complement strand
TTCGTCAACCAGTATGTCGTCCCGCGGTGACCGGGCCGTCAAGGCTTCCCCTCCGGGCGGCCTACGGCCGGCCTTGACCGCCCTGCCTCAGCCCGCCGGGCTTCGAGGCGAACTTCGACGCGCCCGGGCCCAGGCCCACGAGCCGTCGCGATGCCCGATCAACATCCAAAAGGTGCCGGCCAAGGCCGGCGCAGCACTTGACAAAGAGCGCTCCTTCAGGGATGACCACCGGACGACGAAACGACCTCATCGCGTCCTTCTGTTCGGCATGCCGGTGTGGTCATCGGTGCCTGACGGGCAGGTGGAAACGACGCGGGCGTCCCGTTGGGCCGCCAGCCTCGACGGAGGCTGCGGATCCGGCGTGCCGCCAGTAGGTTGTTTGAACCACCCCCCTCTCGGTGGAGGCCCGACTCAGTGGAACTGGCCGGCACTGCGGCTGTTGTCTCATCCGGCGCGGGCGGGCCACGCCTTCGGGTCGAGTTCGGCGGCCATGGCAGCGGTGCGATCGGCCACCTCCTTGGCGAACTCCTGGCGGTAGCGGAGGCTGCGGGTAGTGAGCTTGGCCTCTGACGGCTCCGGGGGGGCCACCCCGTCGACCACTGCGGCAACGGTTTCGGCGCAGAGCGGCGGTGGTACCGAAGGCACCATCTCGGCAGAGGCCCAGTACGGCGCCCACAACGACTGCAGCGACGCCACACCGGCCTCGGCCTCTCCGACCCGGTCGGCGGCTGCCAACTCGCCCAGCCGGCGAGCCAGGTGACACTTCATCTCGCGGTAGAAGGCGAGGGCATAGAAGTCTGGCGGGTGGGAGGCGGAGGAGAGGCGGTAGGCGTAGAAGGTGGCCAGCCCGTACGACGCCAAGGCCCCGGCCGGGTCCCCCGCCAACCAGGCCACGTCGGCCTCGATCCGGTAGAGGTTGGCGCGCAGCTCCACGTCGTGGTCCGGACGCGGATGGGCCTGATCGAGGGAGAGCGATGCTCGCCAGAGGCGGTCGGCCTCCTCGGGACGACGGCGGTCCACTTCGAGGTCGGCAAGGAAGTAGTGGGCCCATGCAGACTCCCACCACTCGCTGCCTGCCTCCAACCGGTCGATCGAACGCTGGTAGCACTCCCTCGCCTGGTCGAACTGATCGAGGAACTGGTGACACTGCCCGAGGAACTGATCGGCGACGGCGCCGACGTGGCGGCGCTCGTCGGGGTCGGTCTTGGATGATCGGCCGTCGACGCCGGTCAGTTCTCGCACGGTGGTCAGGGCGTCCAGCGCCGCCCACAGGTCGCCCCGTCCTCGCTTGAACGGGCCAACTGGGAAGCCCCGGACGAACGCCTTCATGGCCTCGAACCACCGACGGTCGTCGGGGTTCTCCCGCCGAGAGCGATCCCACTCCAGCAACAGCTGGTCGCAGTACTCGAAGCGAACGTACTGACCGAACCACCAGAAGGCATCGAAGAACAGCCCGGTGTAGGCCAGCCGGTCCACCACCCGATCGGGCAGGTGCGACAGGTGGAACAGGTACTGCGCCTTCGCCTCCTGCCAGCTGGCTTGGTCGAAGCGGTAATAGCACAAGGTCTGCAGCTCGTTGACCTCTTCAAAGGAGCGGAGCCACGTGCGGTAGTGGTCGGCGGCCCGGGTATGGACGGCCAGCCGCTCAGCCGCGTCCAGCTCGCCGAACTTCGACACCGCGTAGTCCCGCAGGAGGGGCTGGAGCTCGAAGCTGCCCCGCTCCGGGGAATCCACCAGTGACAGCTCGGTGAGCGCCCGCAGGTCGGTGGCCGCCGCGCCGGAGTCCGCGCCCCATGCCGCGGCGATGGCCTCCGGCGACAGGCGGCCGGGGGAGAAGGCACCGAGCCGAGCGAACAGGCCGCGCCGCCGGTCGTCGAGGGACCGCTCGTAGGTGGTGTCGAACACAGCCCGCACGGGCCGGTCCCGGGGGCCAAGGTCGAGCCGGCGGCTCTCGAGGTCGGCGAGCACCTCTTCGATGTCGGCGCCGGCTTCGATGCCCCTCGATATCAGGCTGGACGCCAAGGCCAAGGCGAGCGGAAGGCCGCCCATCGCAGCGGCCACCCGTTCCAAGACGGCCGACCGGTGCTTGCCCGGGTCGCCCTCCACCAGTTCGTCGAGCAGGTCCACCGACTGCACCAGCGTGAGGGGCTCCACCCGGACCGCCGCGGCAACCGGCTGGTCGCCCAGTTGGTCGTCGACCGTCGTCACCAGCAGGCCGCCGCCGTGGAAGCGGAAGATGTCGAGTACGTCGGGATCGCTGGCGTCGTCGACGACCATCAGCACCCGGGCGCGTGCGTTCTGGAGCACGGAGCGCGCCATCGCCACCCTGGCGGTCAGAGCCTCGTGCTCGCTCAGGCTCTGCCCGAAGGCCTGGGCGACGTGGTCGAGCGCGGACATCACGTCGGTGGCCCGGAGGTCGACATACAGCGTGCCTTGGGGAAAGGCGGCGTCGACCGCCGGCCGACCGGCGAAGGCCGACACCAATGACGACTTGCCGACACCGGGCATTCCGCTGACCACCGCCACCCGACGGGCGCTCTCGCCCAGCATCGCCTTCTCCAGCCTCGCGAGCTCGTCCTCGCGGTGGCGGAAGGGGTCGGGAGGCGGCTTCGCCTCCCGTCGGACCACCGCCGCTGGCGGTCGTTCGTCGGCCTCGAGGAGCGGCACCTTGTGGCCGAAGCGCTGGAGCCAGGCGATTTCAACCGCGGCGGTGAACCGGTCGCGCTCCAGCGCCAGACGCTCGCGCCCGGCAGAACGAGAGCGGTCGAACGGCAGGATCCCCTCCTCCCGGCCCCGTCCGGCCGGCGACGCGGCGTGGAGAGCAGGAGCGGCGGCGAATCCAGAGCACTCGACGGCGACGAACGACCCGCCGTCCACCAGCTGAACCAGCCGGTCGAATGCCGCCTCGCCCGTTGCCAGACCGCCGGCGAACACGCCGGGTTCGGCGCCGGCGCCAGGCGCCTGGTCGGCCTGGCCTCTCGCCAGCCACACCAGCACCAGCGGTTCGTCGCCCAGCAGCACGACCACCGGCAGCAGGCGGTTCCCCAAGCACAGTCCGCTGAACAGCATCGCGAGGTCGAGGGTCGTGCCCTCCTTGGCCGACCGGAGCACCTGTTCGGGGCTGGCGATGGCTACGGCGTCGGCGGCGGCGTCGGCGGCGTCGGCGCTGGGCAGGTGGCGGACGCCGGCCGTGCTCAGCGCGTCGTAGATGGCGCGCACGGTGTCGAGCCGGCCGTCGGGAGTGTCGGTCAACTCGTAGCTGCTTCGCCCGAGGGTGAGCCAGCGGCGGGCGTCCGGCGTGGTGAAGATGGCTAGATCCTCGGGCACAGATCGGCGCCAGCGCGGCGGGCCGCCCGGCGCCGTTTGTGCCGACCAGAGCCTCCCCGACCTGAGGCGCATGAACAGCACGGGCATCCACCAGTCGGGTCGATCGCGCACCCGGCCCCTGGCCACGGCCGCGGCGCGGTCGATCTGCCCGTCGCGGTCCAGCTCGGCGAAGAATGTGGGCATGAAGGCGGCCACCGTCTCCATGGAGACGTTGCCCTGCATGGCCACGACGGCGGGCACCCCGAGCTCGGCCAGGCGGGGGCCCAGCGCGGCCAGGGCCACCCCGCCGACGCCATTCTCGGTCCCCCCGCTCTGGCACGAAGCCAGCACCACCAGCCGGGGGAGCTGGGGCAGCTCGCGCAGCCGGGCAAGCAGGTCCGAGCCGGCCACGCGGTCCACTGAGCCGTCGGGCTTCTCGAGCAACACCTGGGGGCCGTCCGAAGAGAGGAAGCCGTGGCATACGAGGTAGAGGACGTCGGGTCCGTCACGCAGGGCCGCCGCCAGTCCGTCGAGCGTGGCTTGGCCGCTGCCGGCCAGCACCGAGACCGGCATCGCCCCGAGACCGGCACGGGCCCGGGCCACCTCGTCGCCGACCGCTACCGGTGTGAGCGCCACGCCGCCCGGGCTCCATTCCTCCAAGCCCTTCGGGTCTGCCACCACGACCACCGCCCGCTGGCCGGCCTTGGGCGTGTTGCCCACGGGGCTCCAGTTGACGCTCGACAGGTAGCGGGAGAACAGCAGGTTCTCGTTCGTGAGCAGGCACTCGCCGGTGTGCGGGTCGCACAGCGCTTCCCACCGCAGCCGGTGCAGTTGCTCGGCGCCGGAGTCCAGGAACAGGCGCAGCCGCAGGGGTACGCCGTGCGACGCGGCCACCTGGCGGGCCCGGTCAACGGCGCCCGCCACCTCGCCGGCCAGCAACATGGAGCCGAGGGCCCGTCCGTACCTGCCGGGGTCGTACACCAGTTGGTCGAGGGCATCGAAGTCGAACGACACCGTGCCGCCTGGCATCTGCACCTCGGCGTCGCTGTTGGGCGGGCTGAAACGCAGGCCGGCGGCGGCGCTCGCACCGTCGAGCCGGCCGAGCGCGACTTCGAGCTCGGCGAAGCCGCCCACGCGCCTCACCCTACGACACGAGAAATGCGACTGAGCAGGGAGAACGCCGCCACGGCAACGGGACTCCTCCCAGGAACTCCATCGATGAACCGGCGGCTGCAGTGCGAACCCGTCGTGCTGATCGGCGCGCCTCCCGCAGCACGGTCGTCGCGGTCGGTGCCGAGCTTGGCGCCCTCGGCCTGCGGACCGTCCGGCGACCACGGCGGCGGCGGCGCCATGGTGTGCAACGCCCGTGATCGCTCGATCGACTGGGTGGGCCGGGCGTGGGCGATCATGAACCGTGTCGAGAAGAAGGCGGCGGCGTCCAACGCGTCCCGGTCGAGCCAGGCAGCACCACGACGGCGATGCCCTCGGCATGGCAGACGTCGAGGAGATCGGGATCCGCGGTAGCGAGTGGCTCGCCGCCGGCGCGGGCGGCCTCCGCGGCCACGCAGTCGGCGAGACTCACCTGGCAGCGCCGCCGGTCGAAGTGGCGGGCCCTCAGCCTCCCGGCTGCCATGCCGAGCACCGAGTCGACCGGCCGCCCGTCGAGCAGTCCAAGCTGGGCGAGGTCGAGGACGGCGTCCTCCTCCTCGACGCCGGCGAGGCGCACGAGGTGGTCGATCACCTCGGCCAGCCCGACCGCGGTCAGCGAGGCGGCGGCGTCATCGAGGAGGACGCGGACCTCAGGTGCCGCCACCTCCCCCTTCAGGTAGGCAAGGACCGCGTACGCGTCAAGGAGCGTCAACGCGACCGGCTGCGAGAGGCATCCTCCTGCTGCGCCTTGGCCCGCGCCCGGTCGGTTCTCGGGCCCCGGTTGCGGTACCTGCCCTGCAGCTCGTCGACGGGCTGGTCGCCGAGCGGACGCACCACGACCCGGTCGCCGAGGTCGACGACCACGACCTTCCGCGCCTTCCAGCGGGCACGGGTCTCGGCCGGGATCGACACCTGGCCGTTCTGCGAAACGGTCATCACGTGATGGTTCGAGGTCACCCGTCATTGTACGCCAGGGCCAGGCGTTGTATGCACCAGGGACACTCCTGCGTTCTGCGTGACGCCGACCTACGCGATCCCGCATCCCGGGCGTCCATTGGAACCACTTGCACGGACGCGGTCCGTTCGCCCCTCTGGTCGGCTCCTCCTCGGCCTTCGGCCGTCCAAGTTGTCCTGCGGCGGTCCCGACGGCCCGATCACGAGATGTGCAGGCCAGTCAACGCTCTTGCGATGATGAGGCGCTGGATCTCGGAGGTGCCCTCGAAGATCGTGTAGGTCTCAAACGCATGTTCGCCAGATGCCGTCCAGGTGCCCTGACCTGCGGCTTTGTCCCCGGCACGTCCGCCCCGTGCCGCCCTGTGACGCCGAGTTGTAGGGATGAAAGTAGGGATGGGTTCCCGGTGGTGGCGATGGTGCCGGCCGGGTCAGTGACCGAGGTGACCAGCGGGTTGTTTCCCACTTTCCAGCTGTAGCTCACGTGCGGGCGGGCAGGGCGGGCGGGGATGCCGCGGGACGCGACCTGGCCCCAGGCGTCGTGAGTGGTGCAGGTCCACGCCCCCTTGCCCACCCGGGCCACGGGGCGCCTGGTTGCGTCGTAGATGTTCTCGTCGGTGCCGCGGGCCAGGAGGCGCGCCCGGCGCTGTGCTTCCTCGACTCGACGTCTCCGACCAGCGAGCCGCTGCGAAACCCGCCCGAGAACCCGCGCTCCATAGTCCGGGGCGCCAGCCCAGGAGACGACCTCTATCGGCGAGTCGCGCGTGGTAGGCAGCCGCCCCGAGTGATACCGGGCAGGCGAGCAGACCCGGCCCGACGTCGAGGCGACTCAATCCCGTTCCCGTCGGCGTCGATCGGTACCGCCAGTTCCCAGTTCCGGGACGGGTCCACCGGGCTGTTCGGCGGCGAAATCGTCGTCGTTACCGTGCGCCGCCCCGGTGCCGAAGTCGGGCGCCGACGGCAGGTCGGGGACACACAGCATCACCCTCCCTGAACTGGGACGTCAGCCGATCAGGCCGTCCACCGCGGCTTGGTCGACGGGCACGTACCACATCTCGGAGATCTTGCCGTCGCGGAAGTGGAATACAAAGACCTCGTTGAATTCTCGCGTCTCGCCGTCGCGTACGGACTTTCCGGTAGCGAGGCGAAGTGTTGACACCGGCCTCAAGCCACGAGACGGAACCGCACTGGCGGGGGTTGGTCAGCCACCGGGTTCGGTGACCACGGGCCGTGAGCGTACTTGCGCTGCAGCTTGACCATGAGGATGGCCCGCACGCCGGGCACCGACCAGCGCACGCCGACGTCGGTGCGGCGGTTCATCTCCCGCATGACCCGCTCCAGCACCCCAGTGCCGAGCTCGGGCCGGCCCTTGTCGCCGAAGACCAGCCGTCCGGCGTCGGGATGGGTGAGGAAGGTGAACACCTCGCCCGTGGCTGCGCGCAGGTGGGCAGCAGCGGCCCACGCCCCGCACCCCTCGGTGTCGTCGATGAGATCGGCGTAGGCGGCGGTGGCGGCGGCCAGGTCGCCGCTGCGGTGGGCGGCGAGGAGGAGGGCCTCGAGCTGTCGGCGGAAGTCGTCGGCCAGCTCGGCGCTGGCCCGATCGGTGTAGCGGGCGGCGCGGAACACGCCCCGGGCCAGGTGCCACAGACAGCGCTGCACGGGCACGCCGGCGAAGCGCTCGGCGGCCAGGGCGGACAGCTCCTCCTCGCCGTCGACCAGGATCAGCCCCGGACGCACGCCGGCGAGCAGGTCGCCCATGACGTCCCAACCCTCGGCCACGGTGGCGCCCAGCAGGCGGGCCTCGACGCACACCTTCTTGCCCTCCCGCCGCCGGGCCACCAGACCGATGGCCAGGTGCAGGGCCACCCCGCCCTTGGCCTGGCCGGCCCGCTCGCCGGTGCCGTCGAGCAACAGCACGGGGACCTCGCTGACCTCGGGGCCGACGCGGCAGGGGGCCATGGCCATCACGTCACGGCGGATGGAGCGTGCCGACACCTCAGGGCCGGCCAGCTCGGCCAGCAGCCTCGACGCCTTGGCGTAGGCCACCTCCACGGCCAGCGACGCGGCCAGCTCGGAGAGGGCCCCGGTGCGGCGCTGGTGGGGGCGCAGGCCCAGCAGCTCCGCCGCCGGGGCGAAGCGGCGCTCACAGGCACCGCAGCCGAGCTGTTGGGAACGGAACGCCACCTGCCCACAGGCGGTGAGGACCTTGCGGGGCCTGGGGCGGAACCCCCGCCGGCGGAAGCCCTGACGGTTCCCGCACCCCGTGCAGGCCCACGGCGCCTGCAGCTGGTCGTGGTCGGAAAGCGGCAGCCCGAAGGGGCCGACGACGGCGTCGACGAGGTCGGCGATCATCGACTCGATGGCGTCGGCCACCAGCTGCGCCGGCGCCTCGCGGGCGAAGGCCAGGGCAGCCTCCTCCAGTTGGCCGAGGCCCACGATCCTGTCCAGCTCGATGCTCACGCTGCGTGTACGTTCGGTCCTCGGCACGGGGCTCCTTCTGCTCTTCGCAGGACGGTTGGAGCCTCGTGCCTACCAGGGCCTGAACTACACCCGTGTCATTCGTTCGCCTCGCTACCAACTTTCCCCGCTGAAGGATGACTCCGTGCTCGTCGTCGGCGAGGTATGCGTGGTTCTGGAAGGTGTACTCGCCCATCGCCTCCGTGAAGCGTCCGAATAGGTCCTGGAGCTGATCGAGCCCCTTGTAGTCGCCGGCCAGCCGGTTGCTGCCGGTCACATGCACGCCGACATCCTCGGTGTAGTGCGAGAAGAATCCCTCGATGTCGCCGCGCTCCATGGCCTCGTCTGCGCGCCGCAGAACCTCGGCGTTCGGATGTGCCATCGCTCCTCCTCCCTTCGACCGGCGGGCCCCTGCGCGCCGGTGTTGTGAAGGCTACGCCGCGTCTCCCTGAAACGGCACCATGAAGGGGTGGCTGTGCTCGCACTCCGCCAAGTCGTAGCTCTGAAGGGACGGGAGCGAGCGTCGACGCGTTCTCGTGTGCACTGATCGTGCCGCTATCGGGCGGAGCGCTGGCCCCCAGCACGACGGTGTGGCAGACCCGGTATCGCTAGATCCCGGATGGTCTCGACACCGCCACCCGGGTGGCCAGAGTCGTCGTTTCTGGGCGCCCGGTAGAATGGATGCCGATGCACGGAGGCGGCGGGACGGCCGTGCTGTGGGGCGGATGGACGCGCGGCTCCACGAGCCGTGACACGAGATCTTGGCGTCGCGAATGAGCCGGTATTGGCGCCGCTTCCGGAGCGTTCCTGGCGACACCATCCTGGGCAGCGTGTCGCCCGACGAACTGGGCCGGAGGGGTGGAACGAGCAAACAAGGGACCTGTCACGCGCGACACGCCGCGGCCGCAGCCGCCACGGGAGACGGCGCCGTCCCTGCGCGTCTCGGCGCGGCGTCGACCCCCGCCGGGCGACGAACTCCTCCCCCTCTCGCCTACGCATCGCTTATGGAATCCGAGGCGCTGCTTGGGCCCTTTGTGTTCCTCTGTACTGGGCATGCGGTACTCTCCGCCCTACGTCCGTTGGATTCCTCAAGGCAAGAGTCTGACCTGACGATCCCGGCTCATCAGTCGCTGACCGAGCGGCGTGGGCGGGCCGATCGGGAGGGGCAGAATAGTGGCTTCCAGGGGCTGGAATCGACCGGCGGGATGGACCAGGCGGCCTGTTTTCGCCGTCGTGATCGCCACGGTCGTCGTTGTCGTGGCGGTGCTGACGCCGGTTCTGCCGGCGCATGCCACCGACGGCTACGACCAGGCGGTTGCTGCCGATTCACCGCTCGCCTACTGGCGTCTCGACGAGTCCTCCGGTTCGACGGCGGCCGATCAGACCGGCCAGCGCCCGGGAGCGATCTCGTCGGGGGTGACCCTCGGCGTGCCGGGGGTCTCGCCCGGCGAGTCGGCGATGCGATTCGACGGTGCGCCGTGCACCGGCATCAGCATCGCCAACGACCCCGCCGGTCTGGCACCGTCCAGCGTGAGCGTGGAGGCCTGGATCAAACCGAGCGTCGACGGGGGCGTGGTGTTCCGGTGGCGCTGGTACGGCTACGACGTGCGCACCAACGGCTTCCACGCCTGGTCGAGCTCCTCGAACGACCAGACGATCTCGACTAACCAGTCGCTCACCGATGGTGCCTGGCACCACATCGTCGCCACCAAGAGCACGACGGAGCTGCGCTTCTACATCGACGGCCAGCTGGCGACGTCGGCGGCGATGGCGCCGGGCATCTTCTACGGGACCCCCGAGGTGGCCATCGGCCGAGACGGCCTCGCCTGCAACGGCGCCTATCCGAGCTTCACCGGCGACATGGCCCGAGTGGCGGTCTACGGCTATGCCCTCAGCCCGGCTCAGGTGGCGGCGCACCTGGGCGCCCGCTCCGCCGTCCCGGTCCCACAGCTGCCCTCCGCCTCGTGGGGTGCCGACAACCCCGGCAGGACCGGCCCTCCCTTCTGCACCACCGGTGACCCGATCAACTGCGCCACCGGCAACTTCTTTGAGTCGATCGACGACCTGGTCGTGCCGGGCCGGGGCCGCCAGCTGCACCTGACTCGCACCTACAACGCCCACGCCGCGGTAGCGGCCACCAGCCCAGGCGTGCTGGGGTGGGGCTGGACCCACTCCTACGACAAGCGGATCACCACCGAGGCCGCCACCGGCCACCGCACCGTTCACCACGCCAACGGGAGCACGGTGACGTTCGGCCCCAAGAACGGCGCCTTCGTGGCTCCCGAGGAGGTCATCGCCACCCTGGCCGACAACGGCGACGGCACGCTCAGCTACACCTACCCCGACCAGGCCGTCGACGTGTTCGACTCGAGCACCGGCCGTCTGCTGCGCGAGATCGACCGGAACGGCCACCAGACAACCCTCGCCTACCTCAATGGCCGTCTCGCCACCGTCACCGAACCCGCCGGTCGGTCACTGACCTTCGCCTACGACGCGAGCGGGAGGGTGTCCACGGTGACCGATCATTCCGCCCGCTCGGTGTCGTACGGCTACGACTCGGCCGGGGACCTCACCTCGGTCACCGACGTCACCGGGGAGGTCACCACCTTCGGCTACGACACTCGCCACCGCATCACGACCGTCACCGACGCCAACGGCGGGATAACCACCAACGTGTACGACAGCGCCGATCGGGTCACGAGCCAGACCAACCCGGCCGGTGAGGTCATAGGGCTGGCCTACAGCTCCGACGCCATCGGCGCAGTGACCACCATCACCGACCCCCTCGGCCACGTCAGCGTGGAGCACTTCGATGCGAGGAAGAACCTGTTGTCGCTGAGCCGGGGGGTCGGTACGCCCCGCCAGGCCACCTGGACGCACACCTACGACTCGGCGGGGAACCGCACCAGCACGGTCGACCCCAACAATCACACCCGGCGCTTCACCTGGGACACCAGGGGGAATCAATTGAGCGCCACCGATGCCATCCAGCGCACGACGACGGCCTCCTACGACAGTCACAACCGCCTGTTGTCCCTCACCGACCCCATCGGCGTCACGACCACCTTCACCTACGACGCGAACGGAAACCCGACGAACGTGCGCACCCCGCTCGGGTCGGGGATGTCAGAGACCATCTACTCCTACGCCACCACGGCGGCCCGCCGTGGCGACCCGGTGGGCATGACCGATCCGGGCGGGGGCCAGCACGGCTTCGAGTACGACTCCTTCGGCAACCTGACCGCCAGCACCGACCCCGTGGGCAACCGCGCCAGCTTCACCTACCGCCCTGACGGCCAACTCGTCTCCAGCGTCAGCCCGAGAGGCAACGCGGTCGGCGCCAATCCCTCCTCCTTCACCACGAGCTACAACCACGACGCCGCCGGACGACTCCTTGAGGTCATCGATCCGCTCGGACGTCACCAGGAGTTCACCTACGACGCCGTGGGCAACCGCGTCAGCGCCACCGACGCCGTCGGCCGGACCACGGCCTACGCCTACGACCCGGCCAACCGCCCCATCGCCACCGCTCGCCCCGACGGCACCGCGTGGACCACCGCCTACGACGACGCCGGCAACGTCGCGGCGCAGACCGACGGGGCCGGACGCACGACCTCCTACGCCCACGACGAGCTCAATCGTGTGCTGACCAGCACCGACCCGCTCTCCCGCCCAACCCAGTACGCCTACGACGCGGCCGGGAACCGGACCCTGCTCATCGACGCGGCGGGGCGCACCACCACCTTGGCCTACGACGCCGCGGACCAGCTGACGGGAATCGACTACAGCGACCCGGCGACACCCGACGTCGCGTTCACCTACGACGCCAACGGGCGCCGCAAGACCATGGCCGACGGCACCGGAACCACGCGCTACAGCTGGGATGCGCGCGGGCAGCTGCAGGAGCTGACCGACGGCGCCGGCAACCAGTTGACCTATGCACGCGACGGTGCCGGCCGCGTCACCGCCCTCACCGATTCGTTCGGCTACACGGCGCTGACCACCTATGACCTCGCCGGACGGATGCTCTCGGTGGGCGACGGGGGCAGCATCACCACCAGCTTCGGGTACGACCGCGACAGCAACCTGACCACCATCACCAGGGGCGACGGCACCCACGAGGTCCGTACCTACGACGCGGCCGGGGAGCTTCTTCACCAGCTCGACGTGGGCACCAACGCCACCATCCTTGATCTCCACTACACCTACGCGGACACCGGCAACGTCGCCACCGAGACCGCCTCGCCCGCTACGTCCGCTGTCACCAAGAGCTATGCCTACGACCTGGCCGACCGCCTGAAGACGGTCGTCCCGGCCGAGAACCTGGTGGCGGCGGCGCCCACCACCTACGGCTACACCGGGGGCAACGACCTTCAGACCGTCGACCGCGCCGGTGTCGTGACCACTTTCGCTGTCGATGCGGCGGCCCAGCTCGTCTCAGCCACGACAGGGACCGGCCAGGTCAGCTACACCAACGACGTGCACGGCAACCGCACCGGGTGGACCGACAGCCTCGGGAACCGGGCTACCTACCTACGTTCCGCACGTCCGGTAGGGGCTTCGCCGTGAATTACGGGACAGCGAAGGCGATCTCGACCTCGGCGTTGAAGGGACGGACGGGGTTGTAGTTGTCCGGGGTCTGCCACGCAGCGCTGTGGTCGGTGACCACCAGC
>JBOGHR010000238.1:0-1934 GCA_050744905.1 Acidimicrobiales bacterium | reverse complement strand
CCCCTGCGGTTCTCGCCGGCCACCGTCGACGGCGACGACACCGGCGTCACCGGAGCGACCGCCGGCGCGTTCGAGCTGCTGGACCTGCGCGTGGTCGAGGGCACCGACTGCTCGTTCCTCGGCTTCTCCCCCGTCGAGCAGCCGTGGTGGTGGTGGCTGTGGCCCATCTCGTGCCACCGGGAGGAGATCGCCACCACCACCACCGACGCCTGCGGGCGCTTCTGCGTCTACATCCCGCGGTGGGACATCGACCGGCTGCTGCGGTTCCGGCTGGAGCGGGTGTGCTTCCCGGAGATCGTCAAGCCCACCGTGCGGGACGTCATCGAGTGGCTGGAGCTCCCGCCGCACGTGCGCCCGTCCCCCTGGCCGGGTCCGGATCCCGGCCCGCTGGTCCTGCGCGACCGGGAGCTGGTCCGGCGGGTGGCCGAGGTGCTCCCGCAGGGCGTCACCGACCGCCTGCTGGGCGAGATCGGCCCCGCCCGCTTCGGGTCCCGCACCGACGACCTGGCCGAGCTGGCGTCGGCGCCCGCCTTCGCTCCCGGGAGCTTCCCGCCGCCGCTCTCCGCCGAGGCCCTGGAGCGCATCCCGGACATCGAGCGCCGGGAGCCGGATGCCGGCGCGGCCGAGGCCCAGGGGAAGGACCTCCTCGACCGCCGCTACGTCGGCCCCTTCCTCCGCTGCCGCGACGTGGTCGTGGCCGAGTGGGTCACCATCTTCGACGTCCCCGACATCACCTTCCGGGTCAGCCAGGACGTGGACCTCGACGGCGACGAGGAGACCGTCTACGACGAGGGCTTCTTCGACGTCCGGTGGGACGCGGGGCCGATCCCGTCCCCCGTCCTCGAGGCATGGCCCTGGGCCCGCGTCTCGGAGACGTGCGACGGCCCCGACATCGCCTGCGTGGACGAGCCGGCCATCCGCACGGTGGGCCTGATGCCGCTCGAGCCCACCCACGTCGATGCCGACGGCTACTCCACACGGGTGAACCGACCCCGCCCCCTAGGCCTCTCCAGCGACCCGCAGACCCCGTGCGGGACGGCCCGCTCGCCCTTCGCCGGCACGCTGCAGCTCCACGGGTGCCACCACCTGCCCGGCGCCGAGTTCTACCGTCTCACCTACCAGTACCGGCCGACGCTCGCCGACCCGCTGTCGGGCGAGGTCCCCTTCACCGCCCTGGAGTGGTGGGCGCCCCGACTCACACCCGGGGGGCCCTTCCACGTCGTGCCCGACGGCGACGGCTGGTACCCGGTCCTGCCCGAGAGCCAGCTCGTGTTCCCCCACTGGCTCCTCAACTGGCCGAGCGCCTCCTTCCCGCACGGCCAGTACGTGGTGCGCCTGTACCTCGCGGATGGGGCCAAGAACCCCATCCCGGGGATGGTGAGCGACCCGGTGGCGCTCACGGTGGACAATCGAGCGCCGAACGCCGGCTTCACCATGTTCCGCTGGCGCCGGGTGGGCGACCCGGTGTGGAGCCCGCTGCCGGCGGTGTGCCCGGTCATCGACCGGCCCGGCGGGACGGTGGTGGAGGTGCAGGTCACGTGGTGGGCGAACGCCGTCCACCTGCGCGACGGCGTGCTGTGGGCCAGCGGCTGCGGCGGCGGCAACCCGGTCCCCGACGGCCCCGCCGCCGACTTCGACCACTGGCACCAGACCCCCGGCGACAACGGCTTCGCCCGGGTCGCGGTGTTCCGGCTCCAGGACCCCGCCACCGGGAGCCCGCTCAGCGCCGGCTGCTACACCTTCGGCGTCGACGCCCACACCCGGGCGTTCAACCCGGCCGGCGATGGCGGCGGGCCCGGCCTCAACTGGTGCACGGACTACGCCTACCGCCACGCCCATCCGAGCGTCGCCATCTCCGTCGTGGACGTGTAGCCGCAGGGCCGGCGGTGCTCGGGCCAGCGGAGGCGGCGCGAGCTCCGCTCGCCCGCCGGAGC
>JBOGHR010000237.1:0-5719 GCA_050744905.1 Acidimicrobiales bacterium | reverse complement strand
CGCCAGGACCGAGGCCCCGGAGGCCAGGAGCAGGGCGGCGGCCGCCACGTAGGGCAGCCGCACGTCCACCGCGTAGAGCAGCCCCCCAGCCACCGGTCCCGCCACCAGGGCGGCCTGCCAGGCGCCCGAGTACCGGGCCACCACCCAGGGCAGGCGATCCGGGCCGACCAGGTCGGCCGGCAGGGCACGGGCCGCCGGCGCGGCGAAGGCGCGGGCGGTGCCGAACGCGAACACCAGGGCGAAGATGGGCGCCGCCGAGGTGGGCTCCGACCCGGCGTAGAGGGCCAGGGCCACCGACGCCACCGCCTGGCCCGTGACCGCCACGGCCACCACCCGCCGGCGGTCGTGGCGGTCGGCCACCGCCCCCGTCACCAGGACGAGGAGGGCGGCGGGGGCGAACTCGGCCAGCCCCAGCCACCCGAGGTCGAGCTCGCGGCCGGTGAGGTCGTACACCTGCTTGCCGAGGGCGGTGAGCTGGGCGGCCGTGGCCGACGCCGACGCGAACACGCTGAACAGCAGCAGCCACACCGACCGGTCCGGTCGGCCGCCGGGGACGGGAGCGCTCACCCGGTCGAGGCCGGCCGGTCCATGGCGTGCACCACTGGATGATGCCCGCCCCGGCGGGACCGGTGCCCGGGCGCCGGCGGCGGGCCAGGATGGTGGGGTGCCTCCCGAACCGATGCCGGCCGTGTTCTTCGGGCACGGCAACCCGATGAACGCCCTCGAACGCAACCGCTACACCGAGGCGTGGCGCTCGTTCGGCGCCGCCGTGCCCAGGCCTCGGGCCATCCTCGTCGTGTCGGCCCACTGGTACGTCAACGCCACCGCCGTCACCGCCATGGCGCGGCCCCGCACGATCCACGACTTCTACGGCTTCCCGCCCGAGCTGTTCGCCGTCGACTACCCCGCCCCCGGCGATCCCGAGGTGGCGGCCCTCGTCCGCGACGTGGTCCACCCGACGTGGGTGGGGCTCGACCACGACAGCTGGGGCATCGACCGCGGCACCTGGTCGGTGCTCGTGCACGCCTTCCCGGACGCTTCCATCCCCGTGGTCCAGCTCTCGGTGGACGCCACCAAGGGCGTCGACGACCATCTGGCGCTGGGCGCCGGGCTGGCGCCGCTGCGGGACCAGGGAGTGCTGGTCGTGGGGAGCGGCAACGTCGTGCACAACCTGCGGCGGGTCGACTTCTCGGCGCCCGAGGCCGCCTTCGACTGGGCCGAGCGCTTCGACGAGGACGCCCGGGCGCTGATGACGTCGGACCCGTCGGCGGCGACCGCTTTGTCCACCCACCGGGACTGGGGGCTGGCGGCGCCGACGCCCGACCACTTCCTGCCCCTGCTCTACCTCGCCGGCCTGGCCGCCGCCGCCGGGCGCCCCGCCGACGTGCTCGTGGACGGCTACGCCTACCGCTCGCTCTCCATGACCGCCTTCACCCTCGGCGCCCCGCCGCTGCCCGTCCCCGGCGACGACGGAGGCCCACCGGCGGCCGGCCCCGACGCCCCGCCCGACGCCAGCAACCTCTGAGGGCCGGTTGGCCAGCCTGGCGGGCCTTAAGGGCCCGCCTTAGAACAAACTTGCACGGCCGCGGTCCGTTCGCCTCTGTGGTCGGCTCCTCCTCGGCCTTCGGCCGTCCAAGTTGTTCTGCGGCGGTCCCTGGGCGCCGCTGCCGGCCCACGGGGCGGGGGGTCAGTCGGCGGCGGCGGCGCCGAGCACCCGCTCCCGGGTGGGGACGCGCCGGCCGACGTACCAGACGCCGACCAGGCCCGCCCCCACCACCACGACCCGGGCGGCCGTCGCCTCCAGGCCGAACGCCGCGCTCAGCGACACGGCGAGCACGATGGAGGCGATGGCCACGGCCTTGACCCGTCGCGGCATGCCGAGCCCGGCCCGGTGGTCGCGGACGAGGGGGCCGACCTTGGGCAGCGACAGGACCCAGCGCTCGAAGCGGGGGCTGGACTTGGCGAAGCACGACGCCGCCAGGACGAAGAACCCGGTGGTGGGCAGCCCCGGGACGACCACGCCCAACCCGCCGAGGCCCACCGATGTCCACCCGAGCGCCAGCCATCCCCACCGGGCGACGCCGCGCCGCAGCGGCGGGCGGCCGGGCGCCCCCGCCCCGTTCACCCCACCAGGTCGGCCACGTCGCCGGCCATCAGGACCACCAGCAGCACGATCACCCCGGCGCCCACCGACGAGTAGGCCCACCGCCACCGGTGGTCGGCGGCCCAGAACCGGCGCATGGTGGCGACGTTGGCGACGATGGCCACCGCCCCGAGCGGCAGCCCGATCCACGGGCCCACGCCCGCCGCCACGCCGAGGGCGGGGGCCACGAAGGGCAGGAAGACGTAGGTGAGCAGGCACCGGGTGGCGGACACCAGGATCGACGTGCTGAACGCCTGCTGGAGCTCGGCGCCCGACCGGCGGGGGCCGCTGTCGTCGACGCGCAGCAGGCGCCGCATGGCCCGGTCGGCGGGCGGGCGGGCCCGCACCGCGGGCGCCGAGTCGATCGTGGTCACGCCCGCGATGATGTCAGCCCCGCCCGCCGAACGCCCAACCACCTCCCGGCGGTGAGGGCTCAGCCGGCGTGGGTCGCCGCCATGCCCACGACGGGCCGGGCCAGGCGCAGCGCCCCCGTCGAGCCCAGGAAGCGTGCGTCGCCGAAGGCGAAGATGCCCCCGTCGGAGGCCACCAGCCGGTAGCCGGCGCCGGTGGGCGTGGCCGCCATCGACACGATGGGCTGGTTGAGCCGGGTGGCGCCCGTGGACCCCAGGAAGGCGGCGTCGCCGAAGGCGAAGATGCCCCCGTCGGAGGCGACCAGCCAGTAGCCGGCGCCGGTGGGCGTGGCCGCCATCGACACGATGGGCTGGTTGAGCCGGGTGGCGCCCGTGGACCCCAGGAAGGGGGCGTCGCCGAAGGCGAAGATGCCCCCGTCGGAGGCCACCAGCCAGTAGCCCTGCCCAGTCGGCGTGGGCGCCATGCCGACGATGGGCTGCGCCAGGCGGGTCCCGCCGGTGGAGCCGGAGAACCTCGCGTCGCCGAAGGAGAACAGCCCGCCGTCGGAGGCCACCAGCCAGTAGCCGTTGCCGGTGGGCGTGGGCGCCATGCCGACGATGGGCTGGTTGAGCCACGTGGCCCCGGTGGAGCCCAGGAAGGGCGCGTCGCCGAAGGAGAACAGCCCGCCGTCGGAGGCCACCAGCCAGTAGCCGTTGCCGGTGGGCGTGGGCGCCATGCCGACGATGGGGCGGTTGAGCCCCATGGCGCCGGTGGATCCGTGGAAGGGGGCGCCGCCGAAGGCGAAGATGCCCCCGTCGGAGCCGACCAGCCAGTAGCCCTGCCCGCTGGCCGTGGGCGCCATGCCGACGATGGGGCGGGAGAGGCGGGTGGCGCCGGTGGAGCCGAAGAACCCGGCGTCGCCGAAGGCGAAGATGCCGCCGTCGGACGCCGCCAGCCAGTAGCCGTTGCCGGTGGGCGCGGGCGCCATGCCTACGATGGGCCGGTTGAGCCCCACAGCGCCCGTGGAGCCCGTGGAAGGGGGCGTCGAAGGCGAAGATCCCGCCGTCGGACGCCACCAGCCAGTAGCCGGGCTGCGCGTTCGGTGCCGCCGGCGGCGGCGGTGACGACGGCGGCGGGGACGGGGACGGCGGCGGCGGCGGCACGGGGTCGGCCGTGTTGACGAAGCTCACCGTGTTGTCGCCGGCGGCGATGACGACGGTCCCGTCCGCCGGCGTGGAGCTGCTGGTGAACCCGGGGTGCGCGGACTCGGTGACCGTGCACGTCGTCCCCACGGGGATGGCCTCGAACCGCCTGGTCCCCGAGGTGTCCACCGTGAACGAGAACGGCGCCTGGGAGTCACAGGCGACGGTGAAGGAGAACTCCCCCGACCCGCCGGAGGTGGTCTTGGTCACCACCAGGTCGCCGGTGGGGACCATGGTGACCAGGCGGAAGTAGTCGAGGTACGCCTTGCCCGGCTCGTCGGTGCCGTTGACCAGGTGGGTGCCGGCCGCCAGCGTCTGCGAGCTGGCCAGCTCCGCCCGGCACTCCTCAGCCCCCGGGTCGCCGGGCACGAGCGCCTCCTCGCCGTGGTCCCCGTTGGCGCCCATCCAGAAGTAGAAGGGCCGGGCGTCGTCGTCGCGGTAGCCCACGACGCTCACCACGCCGGTGTGGCCCTCGGGCACGGTGAAGGACCAGGCCAGGTGGGCGGTCACGTTGCCGAGGACCTGGGCGCTCCCCCCGACCACCCGTCGCCCGGGCAGCTCGTCTCGGTGAGCACGGCGCCGGGGGACTCGTTGTAGACGCTCGGGTCGTCCGTCTCGACGATCTGCGGCGCCAGGTGGTCGGCGGCGCCCGGGGCGGCCACCAGCGTGGCCGCTACGAGGAACGAGGAGGCGCACGCCCCCGCCCGGCGGATGGACGTCTTCCAGCGTGTCATGTTCGGTGCCCCGCTCCCGCCTCGAAATGTGCCTGCTGCCCACGGGCCCCGCCCGGGGCGGGCATCCGCCTCGGTCGGCACGTTCCCCGCCGTTGCGCCGCCCGTTCCCGCACGGCCGGGTCTTCAAACGGCCCGGCGCACCGAGCCGGACCCGCACGGCGAGCCGCAGCGGGACGTCACCACCGTGCCACGCTCCGTGGGGGAGGTCAACCGACGAAGACCCTGAGCGCCGATTGCGAGCACGTGCCGTGGCCGCAGGGGTTCGAACGGCGAACGGCGCACGACGCCGCCGCCGCAGCGCCCCACCGCCGCCTGGAGGGGTGGTCCGTCGCGGCCCGGACGCCGGTCCCCAGGCCCTCAGCGGCCGGTCTCCTGAGGAGCCGCCGTGGTAGGCGTGGCGGGGGCGGCCCCGCCGTGGTCCACCGGCGCGGGTGGCTCGAACGCCGAGTCGTCGACCTCGGCACCGGCGGCGGCCAGCACCATCTCGACCCCCGAGAAGCGGAACCTCACGGGGACGTCGTCGGCGCGCAGGCACAGCACGTCGCCGGCGTCCCGGTCGAGCGCGTAGCACTCGCCGTCCTCGCCCACCCTGGCCGCCGCCGAGGTCACCTCCCTGCCCTCGAGCGAGGAGGCCAGGGCGTCGATGATGCCGGCGCTCGCCGACGCCGTGGCCGCCGACGACCCCCGCTGGCAGGCCCACGGCATCGCCGACGTGCGCGTGCAGAACACGCTCCCTTCCCCCAGCACGAACGTCGCTGACTCCTGGCGGCCCCCGCCCGGGGCCTCGGCCACCAGCGACTGGCGAGCCCGCCCCCCCTTCCACCACACCTCGATCGTGAGCCTCCCCTCGCCGTCGGGCAGGGCGCCCGAGTAGACCAGGTGGAGGGTGCGGCGGCGCACGCCGGCCAGCCGGTCCACCAGCTCCTCGGCCACCTCGTCGAGCTGCGCCGTCGTCGGCGCGGTGGTGGCGCGCCGGCCTGCCACCCGGCCGCCGCCGTCGCCCCCCAGGACGGTGAAGAGCACGCTGCCGGCCAGGCCGCCGACCAGGGCCGCCGCCACCACGACGGCCACGATACGCCTGCCCACGCCCGCCGACGCTAGCTAGGCGCGCCCGCTCCGGCGGCGATCCCGCGGCTGACGACCGGTCGTGCCCGGGCGGCGCTGTATCGTGCCGTGCGGCCACCGCCGCAGACGGGCCGGAGGAGGATCCACCGAGGTTGGGACGGGCGGACGTAGGACGGCGGTGGACGGCCGTCGCCGGCGCCGGCGCCGCCGCCGTGGCCATGGGG
>JBOGHR010000236.1:0-3358 GCA_050744905.1 Acidimicrobiales bacterium | reverse complement strand
GGCGTCGCCCGGCGGGGGCGGCGACACGGCGCGGGGGCCGAGGGCGCGCAGCGGGCCCTCGGGGACGACGCCGGAGAGGTACTCGTCGCCCGCCCGCACCAGCACCCGCTGGAGGCCGGCCACGAAGGCGGCCACCAGGCGGGCCAGCCGCTCGTAGACCTCGGCGCCCTGGTCCCGGCCGTAGCGGGGCAGGGCGGCGGCCAGCGCCTCGGGCGTGAGCCCGGACTGCGCCACCGCCAGCACCAGGCGCTGGAGGTTGGCGATGGACTCCATCGACCGCTCGGTGTTGGCGTCGGCCAGCTCCTGGAACCGCCGGGCCCAGTCCCGGGTCGAGGCCGTGGTCATGGCCGGCTCAGCAGCAGTCCCCGCACGAGCACGGCGCCGAGTAGGCGCCGCAGTCGTCGGGCAGCACGGCGACGGCGACCACGATGGGGCGGACCAGGCACCCGCCCACCCGCACGGTGAGGTAGCCGACGGTGCACGAGTCGACGGCGCCGGTGTGGCGGACGTTGGTGGCCAGGCGCACCATCTGGTCGGCCGGGGCGCCGGCGGGCGCCGAGGAGGAGGGCCGGGCCGGCTCCTTGGGAGCCTTGGGGCCGCTGCCGGGGTCGCCGGGGGACGGCGCCGAGGGGCAGACCACGGCCACCAGCAGCTCCAGCCGGGCCGTGCTGCACCCCTTGATGGTGAGCGGGCCGGTGGGGGTGATGGCCGCCTTCCACGGCAGCTCCCGGCCGCCGCCGGAGCGGAACCCGCTCACCTCCAGCTCGACGTCCTCCCGGTCCTTGCGGGTGTCGTTGTCGATCTCGATGGGGACGACCCGCACCTCGCCGCAGCGGGCGTAGACGACGATGTCGGCGTCGACGATGCAGCACTCGCACCGGCAGTCGTCGTCGTCGGCGCAGTCCCGCTCCTTCCGGTGGTGGTGGCCGCACCCCTTGCCGCACCCCTTGCCGTGGCGGTGGCGGCCGTGGTGGTGGTGGCCGTGGCCGCAGCCGCCGTAGGGCTCGTCGTCGTCGTCCTCGCAGCAGCCCTGCTCGTGGTGGCCGTGCCGGCGCCGGCCCGGGGCGGTCCCGGCCGGCGCCATCCACGCAGCCCCGCCGCCGAACGCCCCCGACAGCGCGCTCAGGCGCTCGTAGAGGTCCTCCAGGGTGCGGTCGTAGCCGGCCCGCAGCGAGTCCACGTACCGGCGCAGGTCCATCATCTCCATGCGGCCGCTGTCCGGCGACCACCCCCAGTACGCGGGCGTGCCGGCCGCCTCCCGCCGGGCGCCCGGTCCGCGGTGGCCGTGCCTTCTCGTTCCGTGCATGGACGCTCTCCTCTCAGACGGTCAGCAGGTCGACGGCGAAGCGCTCGGTGCCGATGCGGGGCAGGGCCCGCAGGTGGGCGTTGGAGGCCAGGGCGGCGGGGGCGGTGAGCTGGAAGGCGACGGCCGACCACCCGCCCGGGGGGACGGTGGGCGTGGCGTTGGTGAAGGTGGCGGTGCCGGTGGGGGCCAGGCCGACGGCCGGCTCCACCACCATGGCCCCGCCGGTGCCGACGGCCAGGACCCGAGGGTGGGCCCGGACCTCCAGCAGCGGCTCGTCGGGGATGGGCCCCACCGTGAGGGCGACGTTGCCGGCGTTGCGCACGACGACGCTGCCGTCGACCACCGCCGACGGCGCCACGCCGGTGAAGACCAGCCGCTCGGGGAGGATCACCGGTGCGCTCACCGCCGTGACCACCAGCGTCGCCGGGATGGCCTGGCTCCCGGCGGACGTGGCCAGGTCGAGCACGGCCGGGTAGGCGCCCGGCTCGGTGAGGGGCTGCATCCCCATCTCCACGATCATGCGCCGCACCCCGTTGCCGGGGACCACCACGTCGGCCGGCAGCGGGATCTCCCCCGCCTCGGGCCCGGAGGGCATGGTGACCGTGATGGTGGCCCCGGTGAGCGTGAGGTCGGCGGCGGCCGGGTTGGACAGCCACATCTCGCCGCGGACCACCTCGCCCGTGCCCACGATGAGGACGGGCGTGCCGCCCACCACGTCGAGGGGGGCCACCGGCCCGTCCTACTCGCCGGTGCCGTCGTCGTCGGGGGCGACCACCCGCACCCGCAGGCCGCCGCCCACCACCTTGGCCGGGCGGGAGCGCCGACGGCGGTGGGCCAGCTCCGCCGACTCGACCACCTGGGGCCGGCGGGGGCTCTCGATGGCCTGCTGCGACTCGCCCTCGTAGGTGACGCCGCCCCACTCCATCCCGAACAGGCTGTAGCCGACGTGGTGGCGGTAGGGCTGGCAGATGCGCGTCTCGGGCAGCGGCGCCAGGCGCACGGTCTGGCAGCTGTCGATGGCCACCGGCCGGAGGTCGAACGTCTCGTTGACGGTGACCGGCTTGAGCTCGACGGTCTCGGTGAGGGTGACCGGCTTGAGGGTGAGCGTCTCGTTGACGGTGACCGGCTTCAGCTCCAGGGGCTTGACGTCCAGCACCTCGGTGAAGCTGAGCGGCTTGACGTCCAGCGCCTGGCTGACGCTCACCGGCTTCAGGTCGACGGTGGCCTCCATCTTGTCCAGGCCGTTGACGTTGAGGTTCACCGTGCTCGTCACCGACGCGCTGCTGCCCCCGCCGCCACCGCCGAAGATCGGATCGAGAAACGAGAACAGGCCCATCCCAACGCCTCCCTCCGGTCCGCCGACCCCTTCGTCGCGACTTGGGGCGAGGGTAGTACAGCGAGCGCTGCGTCGCCTTCGGCGCCACTGGCGCGTTCTCGGTAACGTACCGGCGCTCGACCACGCGAGGGGGACGATGGCTCCGACGACACCCGGTCCGGCCGCCGCCGACCCCTTGGCGCCGAGGCTCGACGAGCGGGTGGCCGACGCCTTCGCCGAGTACGCGGCCGCCGCCGACCGGGCCTTCCCCGCCGGGCCGGGGCGCACCGGCGTCGGGGCCGCCTACGCGTCGTACGCCCACGAGGTCGCCCGGGTGTTCTCGGCGCCCGACCAGGCCGACCGGGCGTGGGAGCTGTCGGTGGACTGGTTCCGGGCCCTGCAAGGGGGGTCGGCCGCCGAGCCCCTCACCCGCTTCACCGACCTGGTGGCCGCCGCGGTGGACGTCGGCCTCGGGCACCAGAAGGTGATGGAGACCTACCAGGCGCTGGTCGCCACCGCCCTGCACGCCACCGAGGGAGGGGACCCGGCGCCGCTGGAGCGGGCCTGGTCGGCCTACGCGACGGACGTGCGGCGGGCCTGGTCGGAGGCCGATCCGGCGGCGCTCACGCCCAGCGCCGTCCTGGCCGCCGGCCAGGGCATCCTGGCTGCCACCAGCCTCCACGGGCTGGTGCTGCGCTCGATGGCGGCCGGAGGGACCGCCGCCCCGCCCCGGTCCG
>JBOGHR010000235.1:0-5248 GCA_050744905.1 Acidimicrobiales bacterium | reverse complement strand
GGGATGCACCTGGCCCTGGCCGGCGCCTTCGGCACCGCCCCCGGCGACCCGGCCGCCTGGGCCGGCCTGGTGGAGGCGCAGATGGCGCGCCTGGAGGTGGGCGACGTCGACCCGGTGAGGACCAAGGAGTTCGTCGAGCGGCTGCGCGCCGTCCGCTCGCCGGGCGCGTCCATCCGCGTCCACGGCGACTACCACCTGGGCCAGGTCATGCGCACCGACGCCGGGTGGTTCGTGCTCGACTTCGAGGGCGAGCCGGCCCGCCCCCTGGCCGAGCGCCAGGTCCCCTCGTCGCCGCTCAAGGACGTGGGCGGCATGGTGCGGTCGTTCCAGTACGCGGCCGCGGTGGCGCTGTCCGAGCGCGACGCCCACGAGCAGGAGGCGCGGCGCGGGCGCGCCGACGCCTGGGAGGGCCGCAACCGCGCCGCCTTCCTCCGGGGCTACTTCACCACCCCCGGCGTCGACGACCTGCTCCCGGCGGCCGGCCCCGACCGCGACGCCGTGCTGGCCGCCTTCGAGGTGGACAAGGCCGTCTACGAGGTTCTCTACGAACGAGCCCACCGGCCCGACTGGGTGGACATCCCGCTGCGGGCCGTCAGGAGGTTGCTCGATGACCACTAGCAAGCAGAAGTCGTCCGGGGCCGCGCCGCAGCGCTCGGCGTTGGACGTCGACCTCGACCGGCTGGTCGAGGGGACGCTGACCGACCCGCACCGGGTCCTCGGCGTCCACGACGGCGTCGTACGGGCGTGGCGGCCGGGAGCGGCGTCGATGCGGCTGCTCACCGACGACGCCGAGCCGGTGCCCATGCGCCGCATCCGGGGCGAGGGGGTGTTCGAGGGCCGGGCGCCGGCCGTGGCCGGGCCCTACCGGCTGGAGGCACGCTACGACGACGGCGGCACGTGCTCCTACGAGGACCCGTACCGCCACTGGCCCACCCTGGGCGACATCGACCTGCACCTGATCGGCGAGGGGCGCCACCGCCACCTGTGGCGGGTCCTCGGCGCCCACGTCCGGGCCCACGAGGGCGCCCACGGCACCTCGTTCTCGGTGTGGGCGCCCAGCGCCCGCTCGGTGCGGGTGGTCGGCGACTTCAACCTCTGGGACGGGCGCACCCACCCCATGCGGATGCTGGGGACGTCGGGCGTGTGGGAGCTGTTCGTCCCCGGCGTCGGGGCGGGCGAGCTGTACAAGTTCGAGATCCTCACCGCCGCCGGCCACCTGGCGCTCAAGGCCGACCCCATGGCGTTCCGGGCCCAGCACCCGGACGAGGGCACCGCCAGCCGGGTCACCGAGGCCGACCACCGGTGGGGCGACGACGAGTGGGTGCGGACCCGCGACCGCGCCGAGCACGTCCATGCCCCGCTGTCGATCTACGAGGTCCACGTCGGGTCGTGGCGCAAGCCGGGCGAGGACCGTCCGTTCAGCTACCGGGAGCTGGCCGAGACGCTGCCGGACTACGTGGCCGACATGGGCTTCACCCACGTCGAGCTCATGCCCGTCGCCGAGCACCCCTACGAGCCGTCGTGGGGCTACCAGGTGTCGTCGTACTTCGCCCCCACCGGCCGCTTCGGCACCCCCGACGACTTCCGCTTCCTGGTCGACTCCCTGCACCAGAGGGGGATCGGCGTCCTCATGGACTGGGTGCCCGCCCACTTCCCGTCCGACGACTGGGCGCTGGCCCGCTTCGACGGCACCGCCCTCTACGAGCACGAGGACCCCAGGCTGGGGGCCCACCCCGACTGGGGCACCCTGGTGTTCAACTTCGGCCGCCACGAGGTGCGCAACTTCCTCATCGCCAACGCCCTGTTCTGGATGGAGGAGTTCCACATCGACGGCCTGCGGGTCGACGCCGTGGCGTCGATGCTCTACCTCGACTACTCCCGCAAGGAGGGGGAGTGGATCCCCAACCAGTTCGGCGGGCGGGAGAACCTGGAGGCGGTCGCCTTCCTCAAGGAGCTGAACGAGGCCGTCTACGGCGCCCACCCCGGCGTCATGATCGTGGCCGAGGAGTCGACGGCGTGGCCCGCGGTGTCCCGCCCCACCTACCTGGGCGGGCTGGGCTTCGGGTTCAAGTGGAACATGGGGTGGATGCACGACACCCTCGAGTACTTCTCGAAGGACCCGGTCTACCGCCGGTACCACCACCACGAGCTCACCTTCGGCCTCCTCTACGCGTTCAGCGAGAACTTCATCCTCCCCCTCAGCCACGACGAGGTCGTGCACGGCAAGGGGTCGTTGTTCGCCAAGATGCCGGGCGACCAGTGGCAGAAGCTGGCCAACCTGCGGGCCCTGTTCGCGTGGATGTGGGCCCACCCGGGCAAGCAGCTCCTGTTCATGGGGGGCGAGCTGGCCCAGGAGCACGAGTGGGCGCACGACCGCGGCCTCGACTGGCACCTGCTCGACGACTCCGGCCACCGCGGCGTGCAGGACCTGGTCCGCGCCGTCAACCGCCAGTACCGGGAGCTGCCCCAGCTGTGGCAGCGCGACGACGTCCCGGAGGGCTTCCGCTGGATCGACGCCAGCGACGTGGAGAACAACGTGCTGTCCTTCCTGCGCTTCGACGCCGACGGGCGCCCGCTGGCCTGCCTGGCCAACCTGACGCCCGTCCCCCGGCACGGTTACCGGTTCGGCCTGCCGGCGGGCGGCGACTGGCGGGAGGCCCTCAACACCGACGCCGTCGAGTTCGGCGGGTCGGGGGTGGGCAACGCCGGCCGGGTGTTCGCCCGGGACGCCTCCTGGCACGGCCTGCCCTTCTCGGCCGAGGTGACGCTGCCGCCCCTGGCCGTGGTCTGGCTGGTGCCCGAGTAGGGACTGCGAGCGGGCTACCCGCTCGGAAGAGGCGGGGCCGGGCCGGGTACCGTCGGGCGATGGGCCACACCCTGGTCGTGCACGGCCACTTCTACCAGCCGCCGCGGGAGAGCCCGTGGACCGAGGAGCTGGCCCGGGAGGCGTCGGCCGCGCCCTTCCACGACTGGAACGCCCGCATCGACGCCGAGTGCTACCGCCCCAACGGCGTGGCCCGCGTCTTCGACGACGCCGGCCGGGTGGTCGACATCGTCAACAACTACGCCAACCTCTCCTTCGACGTGGGCCCCACGCTGCTGTCGTGGCTGGAGGCCCACGACCCGCAGACCTACCGCCGCATCCTCGACGCCGACGCCGCCGGTCACGGGGGCATGGCCCAGGCGTGGGGCCACATCATCCTCCCCCTGGCCAACGAGCGCGACGTGCGCACCCAGGTCCGCTGGGGCCTGACCGACTTCCGCCACCGCTTCGGGCGCGCCGCCGAGGGGATGTGGCTGCCGGAGGCGGCGGTGGACGACCGGGTGCTGGCCGTGCTGGCCGAGGAGGGCGTCGGCTTCACCGTGCTGGCGCCGGGCCAGGCCCGCCGGGCCCGTCCCCTGGGAGGCGGCCCGGGGACGTGGGTGGACGTGGGCGGCGGCGCCGTCGACACCACCCGCCCCTACCGGTGGGTCCACCCCGACGGCTCCGGGCGGGGCGTCGACGTGGTGTTCTACGACGCCGGGCTCTCCCACGCGGTGGCCTTCGAGCTGGGCACGGTGTCCAGCCAGTCGCTGCTCGACCAGGTCGTCCACCGGGCCCCGGGGCTGGTGACCATCGCCGCCGACGGGGAGACGTTCGGGCACCACCAGCGCTGGGGCGAGCGCCTGCTGGCCCACGCCCTGACCGTCGAGGCGCGCCGGCGGGGCGTGGAGGTCACCAGCCTGGCCGCCCACCTCCGCCGGGCCCGCCCGGCCCACCAGGTGGAGGTGGCGGTCAGCTCGTGGTCGTGCGCCCACGGCGTGGGCCGTTGGCAGGAGGACTGCGGCTGCTCGACCGGGGGCCAGCCGGGCTGGCACCAGCGCTGGCGGCGCCCGCTGCGCGACGCCCTCGACCTGCTGCGGGACCACCTGACCGAGGTGTTCGAGCGGCGGGGCGGCGAGGTCCTGGGCGATCCCTGGGGCGCCCGGGACGCCTACCTCGCCGTCCTGCTGGGCGCCGTCACCCGCGAGGAGTTCGCCGCCGCCCACGTCGCCGGCGACCCGGTGGTGGCGTTCACCCTGCTGGAGGCCCAGCGCCACGCCATGGCCATGTACACGTCGTGCGGGTGGTTCTTCAACGACCTGGCCGGGCTGGAGACGGTGCAGATCCTGCGCTACGCGCTGCGGACCATGGAGCTGCTCCGGGCCGTGGGCGAGAGCCCCGACGAGGAGGCGTTCCTGGACGTCCTCGGCAAGGCGGAGAGCAACGTCGCCGAGGAGGGGACCGGACGCGAGGTGTGGCGCCGCCACGTGGTGCCCGCCTGCGTCGATGCCGACCGGGCCGCCGCCAACATCGCCCTGTCCGAGCTGCTGGAGAACCGCCCGCCCTCGGGGCGGGTGGGGGCGTACGGCGTCGAGGTGATCGACCACGCCCGCGACGACCGCGGCGCCGTCGCCCTGTGCACGGGGCGGGTGGAGCTGGTCCACCGGCGCACGGGCCGGCGCACCGCCCACGCCTACGCCGCCCTCCACCTGGGCGCCCTGGAGGTCCTGGGGGCGACCCGGCGGGCCGACCCGTCGGCCGACGCCGCCGCCGCCGCCTACCTGCGGGGGGCCTTCGGCCGCGGCGCCGCCGTCACCACGCTGCTGCGGCTGCTGATCGACGGGTTCGGCCCCGGCGAGTTCGACCTCACCGCCGCCCTTCCCGACGCCTCCGAGCACATCGTGGAGGGCGCCGCCCAGCGCCTGGCCGGCCGCTTCGCCGCCGCCTACGAGCGGCTCTTCGACGACCACCGCCGCACCATCGACGTCCTGGCCGCCGCCGGCTACCCGTTCCCCCCCGAGCTGCGGGGGCCGGCCGAGCTGGTGCTGGCCCGCCGCCTGGACGCCGAGATCCTGGCGCAGCAGGGCTCGGTCAACCCGTCGGACTACCGGCGGGCGGTGGAGATGGCCCGCCAGGCACGGGCCCACGGGTTCATCGTCGACGCCCCCAAGGCGCGTGCCGTCGTCACCCGGATGCTCACCGCCGCCACCGAGCAGGCGGTGCGCAGGGGCGGCGACGCCGCGTCGCGTACCATGGCGGCCCACGGCGTGTCGGCGGCGCTGGCGCTGCTGGAGGTGTCGGCCCAACTCGGCCTGACCGGGCCGTGGGAGCACGCCCAGGAGGTGGTCCACGCCGCCCTCCGCAGCCACGACCGGCCGGCCGCCGACCTCCGCCCCCTCGCCGAGGCGCTCGGCCTGGCCACCGGCTGACCGCGGCGGGCGGGGG
>JBOGHR010000234.1:0-4969 GCA_050744905.1 Acidimicrobiales bacterium | reverse complement strand
CCGCGACGGCGTGACCGACGGCCCCCCCGGGCCGGCGGGCGACCATCCCGCCCGAGGGGCGGTCGACGGGGCGCGCATCGAGCGGGCCGTCCGCGACATCCTGGCCGCCATCGGCGAGGACCCGGACCGGGACGGCCTGGCGGCCACGCCGGCGCGGGTGGCCGACATGTACGCCGAGATCTTCAGCGGGCTGGACGCCCGTCCCGGCGACGTGCTCGACGTCACCTTCGAGGAGGGCCACGACGAGATGGTGATGGTGCTCGACATCCCGCTCTACAGCATGTGCGAGCACCACCTCGTCCCCTTCGTGGGCAAGGCCCACGTCGCCTACATCCCGAACGACGACGGCCGCATCACCGGCCTGTCCAAGCTGGCCCGCCTGGTCGAGGGGTACGCCCGCCGCCCCCAGGTCCAGGAGCGGCTCACCACCCAGATCGCCGACGCCCTGGAGGAGGCGCTCCAGCCCCGCGGCGTGCTGGTGTCGCTCCAGGCCGAGCACCTGTGCATGTCCATGCGGGGGGTCAACAAGCCCGGCACGCTCACCGTCACCCAGGCGGTGCGGGGCCTGTTTCGCACCGACTCCCGCACCCGGGCGGAGGCGATGGCGTTCATCCACGGTCGGTAGGGCGGCTCCCCGTCGATCCTCCGGGGCCCGAGCGGCGGGCCGGCACCCGGCCCCCGACCGGCTCGACGGGCGCCCCGGGGGTACGGTCGGCGGCGCCATGGCCCGCCGCTACGACCTCGTCATCGTGGGAATGGGATCGGGGGGCATGGTGGCGGCCGAGCTCGCCGCCACCCTGGGGCTGCGGGTGGCCGTGGCCGAGCGGGGGCGGGTGGGCGGCGACTGCCTGTGGACGGGGTGCGTGCCGTCGAAGGCGCTGCTCGCCTCGGCCAAGGTCGCCCACCACCTGCGCACGGCGGAGCGCTTCGGCCTGCCGGCCACCGAGGCGGCGATCGACACCGCCCGCGTCTGGCAGCGCATCCGCGCCGTCCAGGAGCGCATCGCCGCCACCGACGACAGCCCCGAGCGCTTCCGGGCCCTGGGCGTGGAGATCGTGGCCGGCTCGGCCCGGCTCACCGGGCCCCACACCGTCGAGGTGGCCGGGCGGGAGCTGCGCAGCCGCTTCGTGCTGGTGTGCACCGGGAGCCGCCCGGCGGTGCCCCCCGTGCCCGGCCTGGCCGAGGCCGGCCACCTGACCAGCGAGACCGTGTTCGACCTCGAGCGGGCGCCCGGGCGGCTCGTCGCCATCGGGGGCGGGCCCATCGGCGTGGAGCTGGCCCAGGGCCTCAACCGGCTCGGCGTGGCCGTCACCGTCCTCCAGCGGGGCCCTCGCCTCCTCCCCCGCGACGAGCCCGAGCTGGTCGAGGTCCTCACCGCCCGCCTGCGCCGGGAGGGGGTGGACGTGCGCCTCGGCGTGGACGTCCGGGCGGTGGCGGTGGAGGGGGGGGCCAAGGTGGTCACCGGCGACCAGGGCGGGGAGCCGGGGCGGTGGGAGGCCGACGAGCTGCTGGTGTCGGTGGGCCGGCGCCCCAACGTCGACGGCCTGGGCCTGGAGGAGGTGGGCGTGCGGGTCGGCCCCCGAGGGGTCGAGGTCGACGACCGCATGCGCTCCAGCGTGCCGTCGGTCTACGCCGCCGGCGACGTGGCCGGGCGCCACCTGTTCACCCACTCGGCGGCCCACGAGGCCCTGCGCGCCGTGCGGGACATGTTCTTCCCCGGGCGGGGCAGGGTGAGCGACCTGGTGCCGTGGTGCACGTTCACCGACCCGGAGCTGGCCTCGGCCGGCCTCACCGCCTCCCGGGCGCGGGAGCGCCACGGCGACGCCGTGAGGGTGCGGCGCCTCGACCTGTCCCACTCCGACCGGGCCCGGGCCGACGGGGACGACGAGGGAAGACTGATCGCCGTCTGCGGCCCCCGGGGGCGCCTGGTGGGCGCGCACCTTCTCGGTCCCGGGGCGGGCGAGATGATCCACGAGCTGGCCCTGGTCATCCGCCACGGCGGCCGGCTGGCCGACCTGTCGAAGCTGATCCACGTGTACCCGACCATGTCGACCTCGGTGGGCCAGCTGGCGGCCGAGGCCACCTTCGAGTCGGCCCTCCGGCTCCGGTGGGTGGCGCGCCTGGCCCGGCTGTGGCCCTTCGGGCGCTGACGGGCGCCGGTACGCTCGGACGCCGATGGCCCCCCTCGTCATGGGCGTGCTGAACGTCACCCCCGACTCGTTCTCCGACGGCGGCCGCTACCTCGACCGGGAGCGGGCGATCGCCCACGGGCTGGCCCTGGTGGCCGAGGGCGCCGCCGTGGTCGACGTGGGCGGCGAGTCCACCCGCCCCGGGGCGGCGCCCGTCGCCGAGGACGACGAGCGGGCCCGGGTCGTGCCGGTGGTGGCGGCCCTGGCGCCGCACGTGCGGGTGTCGGTCGACACCTCCAAGGCGTCGGTCGCCCGGGCGGCGCTGGAGGCGGGGGCCACCCTGGTCAACGACGTGTCGGCGTCGCTCCACCCCGTCGTGGCCGGGACCGGCGCCGGGTGGGTCGCCATGCACATGCAGGGCACGCCGGCGTCCATGCAGGACGCCCCGGCCTACGGCGACGTGGTCGCCGAGGTCCGCCGGTTCCTCGTGGAGCGGGCGGAGGCGGCGGTGGCGGCCGGCGTGGGCGAGGTGTGGATCGACCCCGGCATCGGCTTCGGCAAGCGCCCGGAGCACAACCTGTCGCTGCTGCGCCACCTCGACGCCCTGGTCGGCACCGGGTTCCCCGTGGTGGTCGGCACCAGCCGCAAGTCGTTCCTCGGGCTGCTGGCCGGCGGCGCAGGGCCCCACGACCGGCTGGAGGGCTCGGTGGCCACCGCCACGCTGGCGGTGGTGGCCGGCGCCTCCATGGTCCGGGTGCACGACGTGGCCGCCACCGCGGCGGCCGTCCGCCTGCTGGGTGCGGCGTGAGGGGCAAGTGGGCGGCCGGGATCCCGCCCCGCAACTTCACCTGGGTCATCAAGGAGAAGCTGGCGGTGAGCGAGCGCCCCGGGGGCTACGCCCGCAACCACCGCCGGGTCCGCCGCCAGGAGGAGATCATCTGGCTGCGCGAGCAGGGCTTCTCGCGGATCGTCTCGATGCTGGGGTCCACCCACAACCTGCACGCCTACGACGAGCTGGGCGTGGCGTGGTCGCACGTGCCGTTCAACGACCACGACGACCCTCGCACCGTCCTGCCGCCGTTCTACGGGGAGCTCCGGGGCTGGATCGGCGCCGGCGAGAAGGTTCTCGTCCACCAGGAGGACCTGGGCGACCGCCTCATGGGCGTGATGGCCGGCTTCCTGCTCACCACCGGCCTGGTGGCCGAGCCGCCCCGGGCCATCGCCGTGGTCGAGCGCATCGTCGCCCGCCAGATGGGCCCGCCGGGGCGGGAGCTGGTGGCCCAGGTCCACCGCCCGCCGGCGACGTGATCGAGCTGCGGGGGCTGCGGGTGGTGGGCCGCCACGGGGCTCTCGACGAGGAGCAGGCCCGCGACCAGCCCTTCGAGGTGGACCTGGACGTGGAGACGGCCCTGGACGCGGCCGCCGCGTCCGACGAGCTGTCGGACACCGTCGACTACGGCCGGCTGGTGTCGGGCGTGGTCGCGGTGGTGGCGGGCGAGCGGTACCGGCTCCTGGAGCGGCTGGCCGGGCGCATCGCCGAGGTGGTGCTGGCCGACGAGCGGGTCGCCGGCGTGACGGTGGCCGTGCGCAAGCTGCGCCCCCCCGTCCCCCACGACCTGGCCACCGCCGGCGTGCGCATCACCCGCCGCCGGTAGGGCGGGCGGCGGTGCGCGCCTTCCTGGCCCTGGGGTCGAACGTGGGAGACCGCCGCGGGCACCTGCGCCGGGCGGTGGCCGGCCTGCCCGGCGTGGTGGCCGTCTCCGGCGTCTACGAGACCGACCCGGTGGGGGGCCCGCCGGGCCAGCCGCCGTACCTCAACGCCGTGGTCGAGCTCGACACGGAGCTGTCGCCCCGGGGGCTGCTGGAGGAGGCCCGGCGGCTGGAGCAGGCGGCCGGCCGGGCCCGGGCCGAGCGCTGGGGGCCCCGCACGCTGGACGTGGACGTGCTCCTGGTGGTCGTCCTGGTGGTGGACGAGCCCGACCGTCGGGTGACCCACCCCCGGTTGCGGGAGCGGGCCTTCGTGCTCGTCCCCCTGCACGACCTGGCCCCCGAGGTGGCCGGCCCCCGCCCCCACGACCCCGGCGTGCGCCCCGCCGGCGCGCTCTGGTCGCGGGACGGGACCGTCGAGGGCCCCGATCGGCGACCAGAGGGGCCGGCCCCCCACTAGGGTGGGGCCCACGAACGGCACCCCGGACGGGGGCCGGAACGTGGGAAGGACGCTGTGGAGCTCTTCGACACGGTGGCCGCCTTCCGCGCCGCGCTCGACGGCGAGCGGGCGGCGGGGCGGACGGTCGGCCTGGTGCCGACCATGGGGGCGCTGCACGACGGGCACCTGTCGCTGGTGCGCCGGGCGGGCGCCGAGTGCGACGCGGTGGCGGCCACGATCTTCGTCAACCCGCTCCAGTTCGGCCCCACCGAGGACCTGGCCACCTACCCCCGGGACCCGGCCGGCGACGCCGCCCTGGCCGAGGCGGCCGGCGTCGCCCACCTGTTCGCCCCCCCCGAGGAGGCGATGTTCCCGGTGGCGCCGCTCACCACCGTGCACGTGGCCGTGCTGACCGAGGGCGGCGAGGGGGCGTCCCGGCCCGGGCACTTCGACGGCGTGGCGACGATCGTGGCCAAGCTGTTCGCCATCGCCGGCCCGTGCCGGGCCTACTTCGGCGAGAAGGACTGGCAGCAGCTGCGGGTCGTGCACCGCCTGGCCGCCGACCTGTCGCTCCCCGTCGAGGTGGTCGCCTGCCCCACCGTGCGCGAGCCCGACGGGCTGGCCCTGTCCAGCCGCAACCGCCACCTCTCGCCCGACGAGCGCCGGGCCGCCGCCGTGCTGCACCGCGCCCTGC
>JBOGHR010000233.1:0-2323 GCA_050744905.1 Acidimicrobiales bacterium | reverse complement strand
GGCCCCGCCCGGTCGGACGACGCCGGGCGGGCCGGCGCGGAGGAGCCGGCGCGGTTCCCGCCGGTGAGGGACGTGCTGGAGGCCGACCCCGTGGCGGGCGGGTCCCGCTCGGTGCCGGACGACGACGCCGACGGGACGGGGGGCACGCGCTTCTCCTGACGGGACCCGGGCGGCACGCCGCCCGGTCACCACCCGGGGATTCTCGACCGGGGCGATGGTAAATTGCCGTCGGCCGTACTTCCGCCGGCCGGGCGACTCAGGACGGGGCTCGATGCCAGCTGAACATCGGGGGCGGGCCGGGCGACGGCGCCGACGGGCGACTCTGATCGCCTTGGTGGCGGCGGTGGCCGTGGCCGGGGCGGCCTGCAGCTCCGAGGAGGGCACCAGCACTCCCACGGTGCTGCGGGTGCTCATGACCGACGACTGGGTCACGCCGCCGTTCGTCGACGCCGTGCGGGAGTTCGAGCGCCGCCACCGCAGCGTACGGGTGGACGTCGACAAGGGGCCGATCAGCGAGATGCTGGACACCGTGGTGGCCGCCGCCAACAGTGGCGACGTGCCCGACGTGGTCCAGGCGCACGCCTTCTCGGCAGCGGCCCAGGGACTGGCGCAGCCCGTCGACGACCTGTGGGACCGGCATCTCGACGCCGCCGAGTTCCTCCCCGGCGCCATCGACGACGTCACCTGGAAGGGGCGGCGGTACGGCGTCCCCCTGGACACCAACGCCCTGTTCCTGCTCTACGACGCCGAGCGCCTCGCCGCCGCCGGCGTCCCCGAGCCCCGGGGCCGACTGAGCTTCGAGCAGTTCGAGCAGGCGGCCCGGGCCCTCACCTCCGGCGACCGCCGCGCCCTCGCCATCCCCAGCAGCACCTGGTGGGTCTACGGATGGATCCGCGCCGCCGGAGGCGACGTGTTGCGCGTGGAGGGCCAGGAGGTGCGGGTCACGCTCGACGACCCCGGGGTGGTCGCCGCCCTCGACTTCCTCGCCCGCCTCGTGCGCCAGGGGCTCGCCTTCTCCCCTACTGCCGTCGACTCGCACAGCGACAACGCCCTTGGCCTGTTCCGGGCCGGCAAGGCGGCCACCCTGGCCAGCGGGTCGTGGGACCTGGCCGAGCTCCGCCGGCTCCCCGACGGTGGGCGCTACCGCACCACGCTGCTCCCCGCCGGGCCCGGCCCCGGACCGGCGGGCTCGGCCATGGGCGGCAGCAGCATGTTCGTGCCCGTGGGCTCCCGCCAGCGCGCCCTGGCCTTCGACTTCATGGCCCTGCTCGTCTCCGACGACTACGCCCTGCGCTTCGCCACCGAGGAGGGCCGGCTCCCGGTGCGGGCCCGCGTCTACGAGGACCGGTTCTTCGAGCGCCCCGAGCTCGAGCAGGTGATCGAGCAGCTCCGCTCGGCCAGCCCCATGAAGCTGACCGCCTACCCGAGGGCCCACGACGTGTTCCAGGACGCCGTGGACCGGGTCCTTCGCCAGGGCGAGGACGCGGCGGCCGTCATGGCGGAGGCCCAGCTGCGGGCCCACGCCCTGCTCGGCGGTTGACGGCCGCCCCTCCCGTCCCTGGCGACCAGGTGGCGGCCCGGCCGGCGACCCGGGAGGCGGTGGGCGGGGGCCGCCCGTCGCGGCTGGTCGCCCGCCTCCGCTCGTCGCTGCTGGTCAAGATCCTTGCCGGGCTGGTGGTCGCCGTCGTGGGCTCCAGCACCCTCACCGCGCTGGTCGAGACGACCCTCACCCGCGACGCCCTCGACACCCAGTCCCGCCGGATCACCGCCGGGGACCTCCGGGTCCTCGATCAGGCGTACGCCGGCCGCGAGCGCCGGTTGGTCGGCGACCTCCGCAACCTGGAGGAGGTCCTCGTCGGCCGGGGCCTCCTCGCCGAGGACCGGCGGACCGAGCTGATCAGCGAGCTGAGCGGCCTCTACCGCAACCACGAGCTCGACCTCCTCGAGGTACTCGGCCCCGGGGGCCGGCCCCTCCAGCCCCCGGTCCGGGCCCCGGCCGTCGAGCTTCGCCCCGGAGCGGCCGGGCCGGCGGGGGACCGGCCGACGGTCACCAGCCGCCTCCTGGCGACGACCGACGGTGGCTGGGTCCAGGCCGTGATGGTGCCGATCGGCACCGGCGACGACCCCCACCTGCTGATCGGCGGCTACCGCTTCGGCGACGAGTTCGCCCTCCGCCTGCGCGGCTCGCTGGGCGAGCTGAGCCACGTGGTGCTCGTCGTCGACGGCGACGTGGTGGGCTCCACGCTCGCCGTGGAGCCCACCCTGCCGCCGGGCGTGGACGGGCCCGACGACGCGCTGCCGACGGCGCCCGTCGCCGAGCGCA
>JBOGHR010000232.1:0-14713 GCA_050744905.1 Acidimicrobiales bacterium | reverse complement strand
GCGGTGCCGGGAACGACTCGGAATCCGGGTCGTTCCCGGCACACCGAACGGCGGCAGTAGGCTGGCCGGCCGCGGGGGCCAGGTGGCCCCCGTCGCGCGAGGAGGCCCCCTGAGCACGTTCACCGCCGACGCCTCGGCCGCCCTGGCCGGCCCCGGATGGCTGCGGGCCCGGCGGGCGCAGGCGTTCGAGCGCTTCGCGGCGGCCGACCTGCCCACCGAGGCCGAGGAGGTCTGGCGCTACAGCCGCATCGGCGACCTGGACCTCGACGCCTACGCCCCCCTGGGCGGGGCGGCGGCCGTCACGACCGCCGTCCCCGCCGAGGTCGCCGCCGTGGTCGACGCCGCCGGCCGGCGGTCGGGCCTCGTCGCCGTGCGCAACGGCCGCATCGCCTCGGTGGAGCTGGACCCCGAGCTGGCGGCCCGGGGCGTGGAGCTGGGCCCGCTCAGCGCCGCCGCCGACGGCGCCGACCTGCTCGGCTCGGTCGGCTCCCCCGTCGACGCCTTCGTCGACCTGGCCACCGCCTTCCTCGACGACGCCGTGCTGCTGCGGGTGCCGCCGGGCGTGGCCGTCCCCGACCCCGTGGTGGTCCTGCACTGGATCGACGCCCCCGGCGCGGCCGTGTTCCCGCGGCTGGTCGTGCACGCCGGCGGGTCCTCCCGGGTCCGGGTGGTGGACCACGTGTCGTCGCCCGACGGCGTGGCGACGTTCGTCGCCCCGGTGGCCGAGCTCGACGTGGCCGACGACGCCGACCTCGGCTACCTGTCCGTCCAGGAGCTGGGGCGGGACGCCTGGCAGGTGGCCTACCAGGCCAGCCGGGTGGGCCGGGAGGGTTTGCTCACCTCCAGCGTGGTGGCCCTGGGTGGCGCCTACGCCCGGGTGCGCACCGACTCCTCCCTGGTCGGCCAGGGCGGGGCGACCCGGCTGCTGGCCGCCTACTTCGGCGACGGCCACCAGGAGCACGACTTCCGCACCATGCAGGACCACGCCGCGCCCAAGACGGTGAGCGACCTGCTGTTCAAGGGCGTGGTGGAGGACGAGGCCCACGCCGTCTACTCGGGCCTCATCCGGGTGCGCAAGGGGGCGGCGGGCACCAACGCCATCCAGACCAACCGCAACCTGGTGCTCACCGACGGCGCCCGGGCCGACTCGGTGCCCAACCTGGAGATCGAGGAGAACGACGTCCGCTGCGCCCACGCCTCCGCCGTCGGCCCGGTGGACGAGGACCAGCTGTACTACCTGGAGGCCCGGGGCGTGCCGCCCGACGTGGCCGAGCGCCTGATCGTGCTCGGCTTCTTCGACGACGTGATCGCCGGGGTGCCCGTCGAGTCGCTGCGCCCGCGCCTGCGCCAGGCGGTCGAGGCCAAGGTGGCCCGCCGGTGAGGAGCGGGACCATCGTGCGCCTCTGCGCCGCCGGCGACCTCCGGCCCGGCGAGGCCCGGCGCTTCGACGTGGGCGACCACCGCATCGCCCTGGTGCGCATCGGCGACGACTTCTACGCCGTCGGCGACCGGTGCAGCCACGCCGACTTCTCGCTGTCGGAGGGCGAGGTGCTGGCCGAGGACTGCGAGATCGAGTGCTGGAAGCACGGCAGCTCCTTCTCGCTCGAGACGGGCGAGCCCCAGTCGCTGCCGGCCACCAAGCCGGTGCCCGTCTACGACGTCGTCCGCTCCGGCGGCGACGTGTCGGTGCGGCTGCCGTGAGCGTCCTCGAGATCCGCGGGTTGCGGGCGGCGGTGGGCAGCAAGGAGATCATCCGCGGCCTCGACCTGGTCGTGCGCAGCGGCGAGGTGCACGCCGTCATGGGCCCGAACGGCTCGGGCAAGAGCACCCTGTGCCACGTCCTCATGGGCCGCCCCGGCTACGAGGTGCTGGGCGGCAGCGTCACCGTCGACGGCCGCGAGCTGCTCGGGCTGGCGACGTGGGAGCGGGCCCGGGCCGGGCTGTTCCTGGCCATGCAGTACCCCATCGAGGTGCCGGGGGTGAGCCTGGAGGAGGCCCTGGAGGAGTCGTTCCTGGCCGGCGGCCGGGACCCGGTCGAGGTGGCGGAGCGGGTGGTGGCCGAGGCGGCCCGGGTGGGGCTGCGACCCGACCTGCTGTCCCGGTCGCTCAACGTGGAGTTCTCGGGCGGCGAGAAGAAGGCCAGCGAGACGGTCCAGCTGGCCGTGCTGGGGCCGGCGTTCGCCGTGCTCGACGAGATCGACTCCGGGCTCGACCTCGACCTCCTGCGGGCCGTGGCCCGGCGCATCGAGGCCCAGACCACGGAGGCCGGGCTGGGCGTGCTGGCCATCACCCACTACAACCGGCTGCTCCACGAGCTGCGGCCCGACGCGGTCCACGTGCTGGTGAAGGGTCGCATCGCCGCCTCCGGGGGCCCCGAGCTGGCCGAGGAGCTGGAGGCCACCGGCTACGCCGCCTACGGGGAGGACGAGGCGCCGCCCGGCGAAGGCCCGCGCCCGGGCCCCGTCGACCCCCTCGCCGACCCCCTGCTCTGAGACCGAGATGGCGCGACGCTGCCGGCGCCGGCGAGCAGGGAGGGCAGGGTGGCGGAGATGCTCGTGCCGCCGAGGTCGACGTCGGGGGGCCCGACCACCGGGTACCGGCGGCCCGGCACCCGGCTTGGCGCCGCCCGCCGGCGGGGGCGTCACCCCTTGCGGGCGAGGAAGGCGAAGCCCTGGACGTCGTAGGCCCGGGCGTTCGGCTCGCCCCGGGACCCGCCGAAGGTGTCGACCGGCGGGCCGATCTCGACGCCGGTGAACCCCGACTCCTCCAGCATCGTCTGCCACCCGGCACGGGGCAGCCCGCCGGCGATTCAGCCCGTCCACAGGTCGATGTCGCGGAGGGCCTCGGGGGGCACCGGGCGCCCGTTGGCGATGTCGGCGAACTGGAGAGCGCCCCCCGGCCGCAGCACCCGGTGGATCTCGGCGAACACGGTTTGCTTGTCGGCGCAGAGGTTGATGACGCCGTTGGAGATGACGGCGTCGGCCCACCCGTCCTCCACCGGGAGCGACTCGGCAAGGCTCTCGCGGAACTCGACGTTCGCCAGTCCCAGGGCGCCGGCGGCCCGCCGGGCCCGGGCCAGCATCTCCGGCGTCATGTCGACCCCGACCACCCGCCCGTCGTCGCCCACCTGCCCGGCGGCCACGAAGGAGTCGAACCCGCCGCCCGACCCCACGTCGACCACCCGCTCCCCCCGGCCCAGGCGGCGCAGCGAGAAGGGGTTCCCCACCCCGGCGAAGGACTCGACGGCCGAGTCGGGCAGGGGGTCGACGTCGGTGGCGGCGTAGCCCAGCCGACGGGCCAGCGGCCGGCCGGTGTGGAAGTGGAACCCGGCGCCGGGGTCGTCGGCGACCTCCCGGTACTTCTCCCGCACCTGGCCCCGCAGGGCCACGGCGTCGACCAGCAGGTCCTGGGGGATGGTCGTCCTCTCCATCAGTAGCTGAACGTGGTCGCGCCGTCGTCGCCGATCCACTGCCACATCGGCACCGTGCCCGCCAGCTCGGCGTTGGCCACCAGGTCGCCCTTGTCGAGCTCCTTGGCCTCGAAGCAGATGGGGCACACGAAGTAGCGGCCCCCGGCATCGGCGTAGCGGCGGGCCAGGTCGGCCAGCGGCGGGCACCCGGCGCAGGCCACGCCGACGGCCGTGCCCTGGAGGGCCAGGCGCACCGCCTCCTTGGTGAGGAACATCAGCGTGGGCCGCCCCGACTCGGCGGCGCCCACCGCGACCAGGAAGGCCACGGTGACGCGCTCGGTGTCCTCCAGGCCGGTGGTGAGGCTGACGACGGCTTTGCCGGGCATGGGCTGTCCTCCCTGTCGGTGTCCCCGCCCCGCTGCCGGGGCGGCGCTTCACCGGTTAGAGACGCCGCGTGCCCGCCGGCGATTGCATCCGGGGCCCGTCCTCCGAGCGGCGGGCCCGGAAGACGACCGCCGTCACCACGTCGTCGTGGCGCTCGGGCGGCAGCAGCCGGCGCATGAGCCCGATGATCTCGTCGTCGAAGAGGGGGTCGAGGGCCAGGAAGTCGATCGACAGGGGGGCGCGGTGGACGACCTCGACGGCGGTGAACCCCGCTCGGCTCAGCTGGGCGACGAAGTCACGCTCCGCCAGGGCGCCGCTGATTCAGCCCGCCCACGCCGCCGGGTGGGTGAGCACCTCGGGCGGCAGGTCCTCCTCGTCCACGGTGATGTCGGAGACGCACAGCTGGCCTCCGGGGCGCAAGACCCGGCCGCACTCGGCGAACACGCGCGCCTTGCGGGGCGACAGGTTGATCACCCCGTTGGAGACCACCACGTCGACGGCGGCGTCGGCCAGGGGGATCGCCTCCATGGTCGCCCGGACCGGCACGACGTTCGCGGTTCCCGCCTCGGCCGCCGCCGCCGCCGTGCGCTCGAGCATCTCGGGCAGGAAGTCGAGGGCCACGACCGCCCCCGCCGGCCCGACCCGGTGGGCGGCGAGGATGGAGTCGATGCCGGCGCCGCAGCCGATGTCGAGGACGCTCCCCCCGCCGGGCAGGTCGGCCCACCGGAGGTGGTTCGCCACGCCGAGGGACAGGTCGATGGCCGACGGGGGGACGAGGGCCAGCTCGTCGGGGCTGTAGAGCTCCCCGGCGACGGCGCCGCCGGCGGAGCGGATCGAGGAGTACGCGTCCCGCACCTGCCGGCGGATCTCGTCGGCGTGCATCAGGTCGGTCACGGCTGGTCCTCGAGGTGGTCGAGGGTCGATCGCAGGCGGTCGAGGACGTCCGCCGGGACGTCGTCGGCGGCGTGGCCGGCGAGGAAGCGGCGCAGCTCGTGGGCGAACTCCACCTCGCCGCAGCAGCGCCGGCAGAACGCCAGGTGCTCCTCGATCCGGGCCCGGTCGGCGGCGGTCACGGCGCCGTCGAGGAACTCCCAGAGCTGCCGCACGGCGTCGGAGCAGGAGATCATCGCACCGCCTCCCGGCGCAGCAGCCCCCGCTCGTCGGCGTAGTCCCACAGCCGCCGCTCGAACAGCTTGCGGCCCCGGTGCAGGCGGGACAGGACGGTGCCCACGGGTGAGTCGAGCATGGCGGCGACCTCCCTGGTCGAGAAGCCCTCCATGTGCACGAGCACCAGTGGCGCCCGGTACAGGAGCGGGAGCGACAGCAGGACGGCCCGGACGTCGTCGCGGGAGAACTGGGCGAGGAAGTCGAGGTGCAGGCTGTCGGAGTAGGGAAACGGGTCCTCGTCGGCGATCTTGCGGTAGAGCGAGAACCGGTCGAGGTCCTCGTCGGCGGTGCTGTCCTCCACCCGCCGGGCGTTGCGCCTGCCCCGGTCGCGGCAGCAGTTGACGAGGACGGTGACGAGCCAGGCCGGGGCGGCGTCGGGCTTCTTCAGCGCAGCGAAGCCCCGGAACGCCTTGAGCAGGCAGTCCTGGACGGCGTCCTCCGCCTCCGGCCCGACCAGCCGGCGGGCCACGGAGTACAGCCTGGGCAGCTCGCGGGTCGCCAGGGCCCGGAAGCGGTCGGCGTCGGCGGTGGCCATGGGGGTCAAGTGTGCTCGCGTCACGTCCCCCTGTGAAGACGATGCCGGCACCCCCGTCATTGCATCGCGGCACCGCGAGCCCTGCGCCACCGGAACGCCGTGGGCCCGAAGGTTCGTTAGTCTGCCGGGAGAGGGAAGAGTCAGGAGGTCGAGCGATGGCCGACGTCGGAGATCGGATCGTCGTCGAATCGGAGAAGGTGGGCGCACCGGCCCGGCGGGGCGAGGTGGTCGCCGTCTCCGGGCGGATGCTCACGGTGCGCTGGGAGGGCGGCGAGCAGTCGACGTTCGTGCCCAGCGCCGGCTCCCTGCGGATCGAGGAGCCGGCGAACCGCAGCTAGCCGCCGGCGGCGACGCCCCTCCCGGCACCCGGCGCCCGGGCGACGTCCTCGCTGACTGGACGACGGGACAGGCCGATGGTGGAGAGCCAGCCGCCCAGGAAGAGGAGCAGGACGGGGAGGGCCAGCTCGCGGGCGGCGTCGGCCAGCTGGGCGTTCAGGAAGGCGCCCACGCTGGCCGGGCAGCCCTCCTGGCGGCTGCAGAACCGCACGGTGCGCAGGTGCCAGCCCAGCTCCCGGTCCTCGTAGACGACCTGCTGGTGCTCGGCCGCCTCGGGCACGGCGGGGCGCACGCGGACCACACCGTCGTCGAGGATGACGTCGCCTCCCGCGGTCCCCGGCAGCTCGGCGGCCCACGTCCCGTCCGGCCGGGTGAAGCACACCGGCGAGGTCCGTGGCCGCACTCGCCGGCGCAGGCGGCCTCTGCGGCGGCGGGCACCGCCGAAGGGACGGCGGAGGCGGCGCGAGCTCCGCTCGCCCGCCGGAGCACGATCCAACTCGCCCGAATGGAGTGAGCGAAGCGAACGAATGAGGTCGAAGACCTAGGGGCTGCGGCGATCTGGGGGTGGACTCGGCGGCGCCGGTGAGCGATGCTATGACGGTCATTAGGGACGACGGTGTTCGCATACGGCGACAGGTGCGAAGGGGCGGAAAGCCATGGACGGACACACGGGGGACGTCGGCTTGCCGACGACGAGCACGATCGATTACCGGAGGGCCCGCAGGGCCAGGACCGCGCTCGGGGCGAGCGTGGTGGTCGCCGCCGGGTTGCTCGCCCAGGCGGGCGGGGCGTCGGCGGTGGCTCCCGGCGCCAACGGCAGGATCGCCTGCGAGGGGGGCCGGGCGCTGCCCGGGGCGACGGTGACGAACCCGGAGGTGTTCACCATCAACCCGGACGGGACCGGCGAGCTCGTCCTGACCGACTTCCCGGGCCGCGACGGCGACCCCTCGTGGTCGCCCGACGGGCGCACGATCGCCTTCGAGAGCTTCCGCAGCGGCGGCTCGGAGGTGTGGACGATGAACGCCGACGGCACGGGGTTGACCCAGCTGACCTTCAACGGCCCGGCCGAGGACCGGGGCACCTCGTGGTCGCCCGACGGCAGCAGGATCGCCTATCACACCACCGAGTTCCCCGCCGGTGCGGGCCACAGCAGCTTCGAGATCATGACGATGAACGCCGACGGGACCGACAAGGTGCGGCTCACCGACAACCTGGTCCAGGACTCGCTCCCCTCGTGGTCGCCCGACGGGACCATGATCGCCTTCAACAGCTTCCGGGACGGCGACCACGAGATCTACGTCATGGGCGCCGACGGCTCCAACCCCACGCGGCTGACGAGCTCGCCCGGTGAGGACGCCCATCCGATGTGGTCGCCGGACGGCACCCAGATCACCTTCCACACGCGCCGGTTCGGCCCGCTCGACGTGATGGTCATGAACGCCGACGGGTCCGGTCCCCGGCTGGTGACCACGGGCACCGAGGCGACCCACGAGTTCTTCCCGGTGTGGTCGCCGGACGGCACCAAGATCGCCTTCACCGGCAACACCGTCAACACCGGGAACTTCGACGTGTACACGATCAACCTCGACGGCACCGGGCTGTTCCAGGTGACCGACGGCCCCGGGTTCAACGGGCGGTGCGACTGGGGGCGGCTCTCGCCCGTCGACAAGGAGGAGTGCAAGGGCTCGGGCTACCAGCGGTTCAGCAGCGCCACCTTCGAGCGGTTCCGAAACCAGGGCCAGTGCGTGTCGTTCGTGGAGGCCAGCGAGCAGGCCGGCAGGCAGTAGGGCACGGGCGGCCGGCGGAGGGCGGTGGGCGGCCGCCCCCGCGTGGCGGCCTCGGCCGGGCGGGAGGTGGCCGGCGACCACACCGGGTGGGGGCTAGGTGCGACATGACGCTATTGCGGCCGGCGGTCGCCGCGCCTTGACTGGGGCCGGCGCCGGCGACGGCCGGCGTGGAGGAGGGGGGAAGCGATGAGGAGATCCCGGTGGGCGGCGGCCACCGCCGTGGCGGTGGCGAACGTGGGCCTCGGTGGGGTGGCGGCGGGCCCGGCGGCGGCGTCGCACGTGGCCTGCGGGCAGGTCGTCACCCACGACGTCGTGCTCGACGCCAACGTCGGGCCGTGCCCGGACGGCGGCATCGTGATCGGGGCGGACCACGTCACCCTGGACCTCAACGGCCACCGGGTCTTCGGCACCGAGGATCCCGGCGACGGCGCCGGGATCCTGGTCCAGGGCCGCACGGGGGTCACCGTCACCAACGGGACGGTGTCGCTCTTCGACGCCGGCATCGCCGTCCTCGGCGGGTCGGGCAACCTGGTCACCGGGATCCGGGCCGTCAACAACGTCGGGGCGGGCAACACCGACTTCGGCGACGGCATCGCCATCGGCAGCTCGAGCGGCAACACTGTGTCGGGCAACCGGGTCGTGGCCAACGGGCCCTTCAGCGGCATCGGGGTGTTCGGCGCAGCGTCCACCGGCAACGTGATCGACGGCAACGCCATCGTGGGCAACGACGCGGTGGACGTCACCGACCCCAACCACGGGGACCCGTCCGGCACCCAGCAGACCGACGGCGTCCGGCTGGAGCCGCTCACGTCGGCCAACACGGTGACGAACAACGTGGTGCGGGGCAGCGGCCTGGACGGCATCGCCGTCTTCGCCCGGTCGACCGACAACGTGGTGCGGGGCAACGACGTCCGGGGCAACGGGTTCCACGACAAGGCCCACCGCAAGGGCAGCGGGATCATCCTGTTCAACCGGGCCGACCGCAACCGCATCGAGGCCAACACCGTGATCGGCAACGCGGCCAACGGCATCGTGCTCCGGGGCCCCCTGGGCGCCATCCCCGGGGCGCAGGACAACCACGTGATCGGGAACACCACCCGGGGCAACGGCGTCCTCGTCGACCCCGAGACGGCGTTCTACGACCTGCGGGACGACAACTTCGATCCGCCCTGCGACCGCAACGTCTGGCGGGCGAACACCTACCGGACCTTCAACCAGCCCTGCGTCACCCAGTAGGGGCGCCGGCAGGACGGCGCCCCCGCCGTCGCTCGGCTGGTTCACTGCATGCGTGAAGAAGCTTGCCGACTACGGCCGTGACGACCACCCTGCCGACGACCCGGAACGGGCGCAGCTGGCCTGGGCGGTCGCCGTCCTCGACGACTGCGACGAGTGTGGCGACGTCCGCGTGGAGCTGACCGTGGAGGAGGTGGGACGTCCCGGCTCCGGGCTGGTGGCTCACCTCTCGGCCGAGACGGCCCGTCGCCTGCACGCCGCCCTGAGGATGGCGCTTCGAGAGGCCGGGGAGGACGTCGACGTCGAGTCCCGAGTGAACAGGTCACCGGAGCGGTGACCTGTTCACTCGGGACGGGGCGACGGGGGCGACGCGGTCAGGGCTTCTGCTTCAGGACGTACAGCCCGTAGTTGCGGTCGCTGGCCAGCAGCAGGTCGCCGTGGGGGACGACGCTCCAGATGTTGACGGGCGGGGCGTCGGCCGGCGCCCCCTCGCCGGCCCAGAAGCCGATCTCCCGGGGGGCGGCCGGGCGCGAGATGTCCAGCACCCGCACGCCGTCGCTGTACCACGAGGCGTACACGACGTTGCCCCGGACCTCGGGGTTGTGCACGCTCCAGGTCCCCGAGGTCGCCACGTCCTCGTTGTTGGTGTTGGGCGTGGCGAAGGTCGACAGCGGGACGGGATCGGCCGGGTCGGAGACGTCGAAGAAGCGCAGGTAGCCCCAGCCGTTGAAAACGGCGGCCGCCCGGGCGGTCACCGGGGGCGTCCCGCCGACGAGCAGGAGCCCGGTGCTGCGCGCCACGAACACGGCCGGGACGGTGACGTCCACCAGCGTCCCGTCGGGCATGATCGTCGGGTCGTTGCCGCCCATCAGGACCAGCCCCTCGCCGCCGGCGGCGTTGTTGTACACGATCACGCCCGTCGCCCCCGCCTGCTGGGCGCGGGCCACCTTGTGGTCGAACCGGCAGCCGCCCCGCTCGATCAGCGCGATCCGGCCGGCGGGGTCGGCCAGGTAGGCGTCGTCGGGGTTGGCGCCGTCGATGGACCCGGCCGGGCAGCCCCGGCCCACGTGCACCACCTCGCCCGCCATCTCCCGGCCCGCCAGGTCGACGATGGCCGGCGTGAACGCCGCCTCGATGGCCAGGCGGCTGCCGTCGAAGGCGCTGCTGGTGAACTGGAACTCGAAGGGGCTGAAGTCCTCGTCGGCCTGGACGAGCACCGAGCCGCCGCGGGCCTCGTCCACCGAGTGGGCGTTGCCCTCCTCGCCCGGGGCGTAGGCGGTGCGGCCCACCAGCACCGGGCGGGAGGGGTCGGAGATGTCGAGGATGATCACCCCTGCGTCCCAGTACGACAGGTAGGCCAGGGTGCCGTCGTGGTTGGCCCGCACGCTGTGGAGCAGGGTGCGGGCGTCGCCGCCCTGGCGCGCGTCGAGGTAGAACGGCACGCCCAGGGTGGGCTCGTCGAGCACGCCCCACTCGCCGGCCAGGACGGGGTTGGCGGGGTCGGTGATGTCGATGATCAGCAGGTCGCCGGTCCCGTTCAGCCCCGCCGCGTCGGAGGTCCTCGCCTCCATGTCGGGCACGGAGGCGAGCGCCAGGGTCCGCCCCGACCGGGTCTTCGTCACGTCCAGCTCGTGGACGCCGGTGACGTCGGCGCCGAAGCCGTCCACGTCCACGAACGACAGGAGCACCGGGGCGTCCGGCTGGCTGATGTCGTAGATCTCCAGCCCGCTCCTGCCCACCCCGGGCGCGGGGTCGTTGCCGCAGTCCTGGAGGCCGACGGCGAGCACGTCGCGGCCCCGGATGGAGACCGCCTGCATGTCCTCCATGGACGTGTCGGGGTGGTCCAGCGTGTCGGAGAGCTTCACCGGCGCGGCCGGACGGGAGATGTCGATGACGTCGACGCCCGTCCCCGGGCAGCCCCCCCGCCAGCGGCCCAGGAAGGCCAGCTTCTTGTAGGCGGCCACGTCGGCGAACACGCCCTCGTTGAACGCGTCGCCCTTGAAGGCGCCGACCAGCGAGACGTTGCGGGACCGGCCTGGCGCCCGGGCGGCGGGCGCCTGGTCCCCCAGGTAGGGCTCCACGCTCGACCGCCCGCTGCCGTCGAAGCCGGTGTAGGCCCCCTCGGTGTGGCCGGTCGGGTCGTCGGTCCAGCCGCCGCCCGGATCGGCCGCCGCCCCGCTCGCGGTGACGAGCGCCAGTGAGACGAGCACCGCCAGACACGTCCGTCGCATCGCATCCCCCCCACTCGGGTGTCCAGCCGAGTGTAGGAACACGACGCTCCGGTCGCAATGCCCAGTCCCTGAAAACCCCGGTGAACCGGGCGGGCGCCGGCCGGCGGCGCCCGCCCGCCTGGGCGGCTGCCGCCCGGTGGGCCCCAGGTGTGGGGCGGTCGGGCGAAATACCGTAAACTCCCACAACGCCCCATCCGACGACGACCCCGTGGTCCGACGCCGCACCCCCCGACCGGGCGCCCGTGACGGGCGACGGCGGGGCCCGGCGGCGCCGGTGGGTCAGGACCACCCGGCCCGTCGAGGCCGCCCTGCCCGTGGTCGGACTGGCCCTGGCGGTGGGCCTCGCCGTGCTGTTCTCGGCCGCCCGCCACACCGAGGAGCGGGCCCGGGCCACGCTGGCGGCCTCGGCCGCCCTGCGCACCGGCGTGCACGAGGCCCGCGACACGGTGGAGGACGCCCTCGACGGCGAGAGCGATCGGTCGGCCGCCGCCCGGCGCGCCGGGCGGCTCTTCGGCGAGGCCGAGGAGCTCTGCGCGGCCCTCCGCGACGGCGGCCCCAGCCGCTACGGCCCGGTGCGCCCGGTGGACGACCCCGGCCACGGACGGCTGTGCGACGACCTGGCCGGCGTCCGCCGGCTGAGCCTGCGCCACCTGGAGTCGGGGGCCGACGGGTACCGGGGGAGCGCCGACGACGCCGAGCTGGACCGGGTGATGGGGGACCTGATGGCCCACCTGGACGAGGACGCCGAGCTCATGCGGGCCCGCTCCGCCCGCGACGCCCGTGCCCTGGCGTCGCTGGAGTGGGCGATCGTGGGCCTGGTGGTCGCCCTCTTCGCCGGCCTGGCCGCCGTGCTGCGCCTGGCCCGGCGGGTGGGGGAGTCCCGGGCCGCCGAGCGGTCCCGCCTGGCCGCCATCGTGGAGGCCTCGGGCGACGCCATCTTCAGCACCACCCCGGCGGGGGACGTCCTCACCTGGAACCCGGGCGCCGAGCGGCTCTTCGGCTACCGCGCCGAGGAGTTGGTGGGCCGCCGGGCCGCCGTGCTGGTGGCCCCGGCCAGGGCCGAGGAGGACGACGCCCTGCGCCGGGCGGCGACGGCGGGGGAGCGGGTGTCGCACCACGAGACCGAGCGACGCGCCCGCGACGGCCGCGTGGTGGAGGTCTCGCTGGCCGTGTCGCCCATCCACGACGCCGGCGGCCGGGTGGAGGCGCTGGCGGTGGTCGCCAGCGACGTCGGCGAGCGTAAGCGGAACGACCGGGCCCACCAGGAGGAGCTGCTCCGCCAGGCCCTGCACGACCCGCTGACCGGGCTGGGCAACCGGGTGCTGCTGCGCCACCACGTGGAGCACGTGCTGGCCCGGTCCTCCCGCCACCCGTCGGCGCAGGCCCTGATGCTCCTGGACCTGGACGGGTTCAAGACGGTCAACGACAGCCTGGGCCACGGCACCGGCGACCACGTGCTGCGGGTCGTCGCCGACCGCCTGCAGGACGCGGTCCGGGCCCACGACACCGTCGCGCGCGTCGGAGGCGACGAGTTCGCGGTGCTGCTGGAGAACACCGACCCCGAAGAGCCGAGCCGCGTCGCCGGGCGCATCCTCGACAGCCTGCGGCGCCCCATCGCCGTGGACGGCACCGAGGTGGTGGTCACCGCCAGCGTCGGGGTGGCCACGACAGACCACGGCCAGGACGCCGAGGGCCTGGTGCGCGACGCCGACGTGGCCATGTACGCGGCCAAGGCGGAGGGCAAGGCCCGGTACCGCCTGTTCGTGCCCGAGATGGGCGAGGCGGCGCGCCGGCGCCTGGAGCTGGAGAGCGACCTGCGCCTGGCCCTCGACCGCCGGGAGCTGGTCGTCGTCTACCAGCCCATCGTGGGCCTCGACGGCGGCGCCATCGTCGGCTTCGAGGCCCTCCTGCGCTGGCACCACCCTCGCCACGGGCTCGTCCCCCCGGCCGAGTTCATCCCCGTCGCCGAGGACACCGGCCTCGTCCACGGCATCGGGCTGTGGGTCCTGGAGGAGGCGTGTCGCCAGACGGCGGCGTGGTCCCGCCACCACCGCCGCGGTGCCCCGCTGAGGCTGAGCGTCAACGTCTCGGCCCGCCAGTTCGAGTCGCCCCGCTTCGCCGACGACGTGGCGTCGTGCCTGGCCCGGACCGGCCTCCACCCCGGCTGGCTCACGCTGGAGATCACCGAGTCGCTGTTCCTGGGCCGGACCGACGGCGTGGTGGAGACCCTCGACGGGCTGCGGGCCCGCGGCATCGAGATCGCCATCGACGACTTCGGCACCGGGTACTCCTCGCTGGGGTACCTGAAGTCCCTCCCCGTCGACACCCTGAAGATCGACCGGTCCTTCGTGGCCCGGGTCACCGAGGGCACCGAGCAGGCGGCGGTGACCCAGGCGGTGATGAGGCTGGCCCGCACCTTCGCCCTGCGCACCGTGGCCGAGGGGATCGAGACGCCCGAGCAGGCCGCGCACCTGGCCGGGCTGGGCTGCGACATGGGCCAGGGGTACTACTTCGCCCGGCCCCTGGCGGCCGAGGACATGGCGAGGGCGCTGCGCTCCGGCCTGCCGCGGGCCGTGCCGTCGCCCCCGGGCTGAGCTAGATCTCCTCTGTAGCGCGAACGTTGAAACGATGTGACAGGTTTTCGTCAGTGTGGGGGCGTCGGGGGCTCTGCCCCCCACCGTGGCCCGCAGGCGGCTTCGCCGCCGAGGAGCCTGAGCGCCGCCGGAGGCGGCCCAGCTCGCCCGCCGGAGCACGATCCGACTCGACCGGATGGAGTGAGCGAAGCGAACGAGGTCGGAGCACTACGGGCCGGCGCCCGCCGCCAGCTCGGCCCGGTAGCGCTCGAGGGTCTCCTCGTCGAACGCCACCAGGCGGATGAGCTCGACCCGGGTGGGTGTCGAGCGCAGCGTGCGCACGGCCACCTTGGCGGCCAGGTCGGGCGGGTAGCCGAACACGCCGGTCGAGATGGCGGGGAACGCCACCGACCGGGCGCCCAGCTCGTCGGCCACCTCCAGGCTGGACCGGTAGGCCGACGCCAGGCGCAGCTCCTCGCCGAACCCGCCGCCGTTCCAGCGGGGGCCCACGGCGTGGATGATCCACCTCGCCGGCAGGGCGAAGCCCGGCGTGGCCTTGGCCTCGCCCGCCTTGGCCCCGCCGAGGGCGGCGCAGGCGGCGCGCAGCTCCTCGGCCCCGGCCGCCCGGTGGATGGCGCCGTTGACCCCGGCGCCGTCGGTGAGGCCCTCGTTGGCGGCGTTGACGACGGCGTCCACCTCCTGGGTGGTGATGTCTCCGTGTACCGGCTCGATCCTCGGGACGGCGGTCATCGCGAAATCTCCGTTTGCGTCGTGGCCCTATCCGGGCAATGATGACAGCGTTGTAATTACATCGGTGGCAGGCCGGTGGGGAAGGAGCCCGATGGACCGACTGCTGCGGGCCCTCGGCGATGCCGAGGAGACGACCTGGCAGGACCAGGCCAACTGCATGGGGGTCGACCCCGACCTGTTCTTCCCCGAGCGGGGAGCGTCCACGCGGGAGGCCAAGGAGGTGTGCCGGGGCTGCGTGGTGCGGGCCGAGTGCCTGGAGTACGCCCTCGACAACGCCGAGAAGTTCGGCATCTGGGGCGGCCTGAGCG
>JBOGHR010000231.1:0-2077 GCA_050744905.1 Acidimicrobiales bacterium | reverse complement strand
GACGGCGAGCCGACTCGGACTTTCCCGGCCCGAAGGCGGTCACGGAGGGTGGCGTCGGGTGTGCGGGCGTGGCTCGTCAAGGGCACTCTCGTGAACCGGTTGATGCGCCTGGGCGGTACGTTCTGGGCCGGCACGGTGCCCGAGGCGTTCTCAGCAGAGGGCGGTGCGAAGACGGCCGAAGGCGGCATCGAGTTGATTTCGCCACGGCCAGGTCTCGTCAATGCGCAAGTACAGGTCCCGGCCCCGGCGGACGATGCGGGCGGCGACGTGGAAGAGCTGGTAGCGCAGTGTGGCCGGCTCGGCCTTCGCCAACCCGCCGTCGAGGCACAGCATTGCCGTCCAGGCCAGAAGGTCCTGGGCCACCATGGTCGTGGCCAGCCACGCCTCGTTGCGCACGAAGTCCTCGAACGGGAAGTTGCGAAGGCCACATGCCTTCGCGCATCGGATGCGGTCCTCCACCCGGGCATGGCGGCGTTGGCGCAGCTCCAGCAGCGGCGGCTCTCCGGCCGAGTCGGTGAGGAAGCAGGTGTGACGGAAGCCCTCGGAGGTGTCGAACAGCGACAGCTGGGCGCCGGGGTGAGGCCGTTCGCGCCGGCAGATGAGGCGGACGCCGGGCGGCCAGGTGCCCAGGTCGACCAGCGCCGTGAGCTCGGTGACCCATGCCCCCGGTCGCGCTCGGCCGTCGGCCTCGACGGCGAGGGCCCAGTCCTCCTCCTGGACCAGCATCAGGGCGTCTCGCACCCGGCCGTCCACGTCGAAGCCAATGGAGAAGCCAATGTTGTGCTCGACCAACGCATCGACGAAGCCGTGGGTGGCCCCGGCCGAGTCGGCTCGAGCCAGGATGGGATGGACGACGGCCGCCGGGTCGTCGCCGGGGGCGTGGCCGGCCCGCCACGCCGGCGGCAGCTGGGCCAGGGCGGCGTCGAGCACCTTGACGTGGTCGGTCGCGGTGTTGGCCCCGGCGTTGCCGGCGCGCAGCATCCCGGCCAGGAACTCGGTGGTCTCGTCGCACCACACGCCGAGGGGATGGAAACCGAAGCCCCGTTTGTAGGTCGGGGCCGCTTCCTGCTTCTCGGAATGAGCATCGACCAGGGTGGCGTCGAAGTCGAAGGTGACCGTGCTCGGTGCGCCGCCGGCAGCCCATATCCGCTCCCGGGCCGCGGCTCGTGCTGCGTCGATGCCGGCCAGCTCCACCGCGGCCACCGCCTCCACCGCCCGCCACGCCGTGGGATGGGAGGCCACCGGGCCGAACAGCGCCTCCTGGTCCCGGAGCACGGCCAGCTTGGAGAGGCAGTCGGCACCATCGGCGATGGCCACGGCCAGATGGGTGAGCACGACACCGGGGTCATGAGTGTGCCAGGAGATGCCGCAGTCGCCCATGGCCACCGACAGGCCCTCGGTCAGCCCCGAGCGATCGGCCATCTCCGCCAGCAGGACGGTGCCCGCGCGCGACGTCAGCCCCTCACCGTCGGTGGTCACATTCACGTGCCGGACCGACTGGCTACGATGTACCTTCAAGGAGCCCTTCTTCCCTGGTCAATGTGTGCGTTGAGAACACGCATTCTCCCAGGTCAGGAGGGCTTTAACGCGGACGCGCGACCCCTCAGCACCAGGGCCGTACGAACAATCAAGGCTAACGGCGCCGACACCGGCACCCTAAGCGCCGCTCAGGGTTGCGTCGAGTCTGGCGGCCTGCCCGCGGGCACCGGTAACGGCGCCCCGCCCAGGAACACCACCATCGCAGCGCGCTGCTGCGCCAACTCCCGACGAAGCTCCGCGATCACGTCGTCCTTTGCGGCGATCACCTCGTCCTTGGCGGCAATGACCCGCTGCAGTGCTTCCACGTCCCCGCCTGACACGACGCCGGCGGCAAGCACCTCCTCGTTGGCTGGCGGCTCTCCATGGCGCAGGAGCCGGAGGCTTCCCGAGCTCACCGCCTGGGCCCGGCGCGCTGCAACGACAGCGTCGACCACGTCGGGCGGGATCCGCCACCGCCCGTCCCGCTTCTCGCCACGCAGCGTTCCCCGTCGTAGACGGTTGAGAATCGCGGCCTGCCCGACCCCGACCAGTTGGGCCA
>JBOGHR010000230.1:0-5139 GCA_050744905.1 Acidimicrobiales bacterium | reverse complement strand
CCCTGCGCCGCGCCCATCCCGGCCTGGCCATCGTGGCCGGTGGCCCCGACGTCGCCGAGCTGGCCGCCCTCGTCGAGCTGGGCGCCTCGGCCGTGGAGGCGACCTCGGCCTCGGACCTGGCCAACCTGGTCGCCGCCGGTCACGGCGGCCACGTCCTGCTGGTCCACGACGCCGCCCTCTTCCCCGCCGGCGCCCTCGACCGGGCGCTGCGGGCCGTCGAGGAGGACATGCGGGTGTCCACCGTGTCGTTCCTGTGCAACGCGGCGGCGTTCCTGAGCTTCCCCTACCGCAACGAGCCGGTGTCCCACCAGGTGGGCAGCTTCGACGAGGAGTCCATCACCCGCCGCCTTCGCCACACGTCGCCCGACCAGGCGCCGGCCCCCGTCGCCTTCCCGGCCGGCCCCGCCGTGCTCCTGTCGGCGTTCGCCCTCTCCGCCGTCGGGCCGCTGGCCGACGTCGGCCCCCACCGGGCCGACGTGGCGGTGGCCGACTTCGGCCTGCGCGCCCGCCACAAGGGCTTCCTCGACGTGGTCGACCCCGCCACCTTCGTCTCCCGGCCCTACGACCTGGGCCCGGTCGCCGACCCGTGGCTGGAGCCCGACGAGCACCGCTGGCTGGTGGCCCGCCACCCGTACGCGGCCTGGATGCTCGACGAGGAGCTGGTGAGCGACCGCTCGCCGCTGGCCACCGTGCACGCCGCCGCCCGGGCCAAGGTGCTCGGCCTGCGGGTGCTGATCGACGGGTCGTGCCTGGGGACCAAGGAGATGGGCACCCAGGTGCAGACCACCTCGCTGGTCGCCGCCCTGTCCCGGCGGCCCGACGTGGAGAAGGTGTGCGTGGCGCTGGTGAGCGACATCCCGCGCTACGCCCGGGCGGTGCTCGCCCATCCCAAGGTGGAGGCCTGCCTGACGCCGGGGACCGACGTGTCGGGCTTCGGCCCGGTGGACATCGCCCACCGGCCGTTCCAGCCCGTCGAGGTGGTCCACCCGTCGTGGTTCAAGGTGGCGGCCCGCACGGTCGTCACCATCCAGGACCTGACCTCCTACCACGTCGGCGCCTACCACGAGTCGGCCGAGGAGTGGAACGCCACCCGCCACGCCATGCAGCACGTGACGGCCGCGGCCGACGGCGTGGTGGTGATCTCCCACGACGTGCGCGCCCACGTGGCCCTCGAGCGCCTCCCCGTCGACCCCGAGCGGGTGTTCGTGGTGCAGAACGGCACCGACCACCTCCGCGGCGACGAGGCCTCGGCGGTGCCCGCCGAGCTGCTGGCCCGGGGCTTCCTGGCCGGGCGTTTCGCCCTCGTCCTCGGCACCAACTACGCCCACAAGAACCGGGAGATCGCCATCGACGTGGTGGCCGAGCTGCGGCGCCGGGGACACGACCTGTCGCTGGTGCTGGCGGGGGCGGCGGTGCCCTACGGGTCGTCACGGGTGGCCGAGGCCGTCCGCTCGGCCAGCCGGGACGACGTGTTCTCCATCCCCGACGTCACCTCCGAGGAGCGCAACTGGCTGCTCCACCACGCCGACGTCGTGCTCTACCCCACCTCGGCCGAGGGCTTCGGCCTGGTGCCCTACGAAGCGGCGCGCTTCGCCACGCCCACGGTGCTCGTCCCCTTCGGGCCGCTGGGCGAGGTGGTGGGCGACCTGCCGGTGGCGGCGGTGGACTGGAGCGCGGCGTCGCTGGCCGACGCCGCCGAGCGGCTGCTGGCCGATCCCGCCACGGCGCGGGCCCAGGTGGCGGCGGCGCTGGCGTCGGGCCGGGATTTCACCTGGGACGCCACCGCTGCGAAGCTGGTGGAGGTCTACCGGGCGCTGCTGGCGGCGCCGGCGCGAGGAGGCGACGCAGGGCCATGACGGACCACGACATCACCCCGAGCATCGGCCCCCGCCCCGTCCCCGGGCCCGCTCCCGCCGACCTCGAGCGGGAGATGGACCGGCTGTCGCTGTCCCAGGCGCTGCTGGACGTCGAGGTGGCCAACGCCCGGGTGGTCGACCTCACCCACCGCCTCATCGCCGCCGGCCAGGAGCTGTCCACCGCCCGCCGGGACCTGGAGGCGCTGCGACGCGAGCACGACCAGCTGCGCTCCACCCACGAGCAGATGCGCCGCTCCAAGGCGTTCAAGCTGGCCAACCGCATCTGGAACATCAGGAACGCGCTGTAGCCGCCGCGGCCGCGGCGGCTACGCTCGCCGGGGATGACGGACCAGCTGCGGGGCGGCCCCGACGCGTCGGACGACGAGGTCGTCGGCAGCACGGGGCTCTCCACCGGCGAGCGCGACACGTCGGCCTGGTTCGCCGAGCACTACAAGGACGCCGCCGACCAGATCATCGACTTCCTGGCCGGCGACGGCATCAGCATGGCGGGCTCCCGGGTGGCCGACGTGGGCTGCGGCGACGGCATCATCGACCTGGGCGTCGCCCACAAGGCCGAGCCGGCCCGCCTGGTCGGCTTCGACGTCGCGCCCACCGACGCCGGCTGGCTGCTGGACCGGGCCCGGGCCGAGGGCGTGTGCGAGGACCTCCCGCCGTGCCTGGAGTTCCGCACCTGCGGGACGCGCAGCCTCCCCGCCGACGACGGCGCCTTCGACTTCGTGTTCACCTGGTCGGCCTTCGAGCACGTCGAGGACCCGGTGGCCGTGTTCCGGGAGATCCACCGGGTGCTGCGCCCGGGCGGGATCCTCATGCTCCAGATCTGGCCCCTGTACCCCTCCGAGCACGGCGCCCACCTGTGGCAGTGCATCCCCGACCGCTTCGTCCACCTGCTGAGGAGCGCGGAGGAGATCAAGGCCCAGGTGCGGGCGACCACCCGCTATCCGGAGGACGCCGTCGAGGAGTTCCTGGAGGTCTTCGACACGCTCAACCGCATCACCCTCGACGACCTGCAGCGGGCCATGCTGGCCGCGTCGCTGCGGGTGGCCAAGCTGGAGATCCAGTCCGAGGCGGTGCACATCCCGCCCGAGCTGGCCCGCCGCCCGCTCTCCCAGCTGGGGATCTCGGGCGTCAAGCTCCTCGCCGTCCCCGGCTGAGCGGCACCGGCGGCCGCCCTCAGACCCGCTGCGGGTAGCGGTAGAGGTCCTCGACCGGCACCCGGCCCGACCAGGTGGCCGCCAGGTGGTCGGCCCACGCGCCCCGGTCGTGCAGGCGCACGGCGCGGGGCGGCGCCGGAGTGACCCCGGCCAGGGCGGCGGTCACCTCGTCGCCGCCCACCGGCACCCGGAAGTCGAACCCGGCGTACTGCACGAGCAGCTCGCCCGACGTGCCGTCGGGCTCGACGACGACGCGCACCCGGTCGCCGGGCGGCGGCCCTGGTACCCACGTGGCCTCCACGTCGTAGCCGAGCCGGGTGGCGGCCCTCCCCACCACCGCCTTGAGCGCCCGGTAGACGAGGGGCTCGAGCACGCCGAGGTCGAGGAAGCCGTCGACGTCGCGCCGGTACCACGGGTAGCGGAGGTCCACGATCAGCTCGTGGTCGGCCACCGTCGTCTCCCGCCAGGCCACCATCCCCGCCGACACGGTGGAGCCGCTGCCCTCGTGGAACACGAAGGTGCCGGGGGCGAGGACGGCCCGGTAGCCCCGGGCCCGGCTGCGGAGGCACCAGTCGACCTCCTCGCAGTAGCCCCGGCCGTACACCGGGTCGAACAGCCCCACGGCCCGGACGACGGGCGTGGGGACCAGCAGGCAGAAGCCCACCCCGGTGGGGACGTCCAGCGCGTAGGAGCCGAACTCCCGCTCCAGCTCCGACGACACCCAGTCGACGGTGTCCTGGCGCTCGAGCACGCCGGTGTCGTCGGCGTTGGGCAGCGAGAACAGCGACACGTTGTTCGACCAGGCGGTCACCGAGCCGATGCCGGTGTGCGACTCGGCCACCCGGACCATCGACGTGACCAGGTTCATGGGCAGGACCGTGTCGGAGTTCAGGATGAACACGTAGTCGTAGCCGCCGTCGAGGGCGCGGGCCAGGGCCAGGTTCATGTTGCGGGGGATGCCGAGGTTGCGGGGGGAGCGGTAGTAGCCGAAGTCGAGCGACTGGCACAGCTCCCGCAGCTCCTCGCTGAAGCCCGGGTCGGGGCTGGCGTCGTCCAGCACCAGCACGTCGACGTCGCGGTGGCCGACCCGGGCCCCGACGGCCGAGTGCAGGCAGGCGGGCACGAAGTCCCGGCCCTGGTAGACGAGGATGGCGAGGAGCACCCGGGGTCGGGCCACGCCCGAAGCATGGTCGAGGGCGCCGGGGCGCACAACCCGGGGCGGGGCGGGCTCCCGCTTCCGAGCCGGGCTCGATGCGAGACTCCTAGGCTGGCGTCGCCCCCACGCCACCGGAACGGAGACCGAGATCCCCACCACCACGCCCCGCCCCGACCCGGCCCTGGCGCCCTACGGCGCGGCGGACGCCGACCTGGAGTGGCCGGGCGACGAGCTGGTCTCGCGCGTGGCGAGCGGCGAGGACCGGGCCGCCTTCTTCGAGTCCGGTCGCCAGTCCGTGCGCGACATGCGGGCCGTGCTGGGCCTCGTCGGCCGCGACCTCGGCTCCTACCGGAGCGTCCTGGACTTCGGGTGCGGGTGCGGCCGCATCCTCGTGCACCTGGAGCGCCTGGCCGACACGGCCGCCGTCTTCGGCTGCGACATCGACGCCCGGGCCATCCGCTGGGCGAGCGAGCACCTGCCGTGGGCCCGCCTGGCCGTCAACCGCCCGCAGCCGCCGCTGCCCTACGACGACGCCACCTTCGACCTCGTCTACAACCACAGCGTGTTCACCCACCTCGACGAGGAGCACCAGGACCTGTGGCTCGCCGAGCTGCGCCGGGTGGCCCGGCCGGGGGCGACGCTGCTGCTCACCGTCCACGGCGACAAGCCCCTGGCCGACTTCGAGGTGGCGTCGCGCAACGCCGGTGGCGATCCCGCCGCCGTGATGGCCGAGGTGGAGCGCACGGGCATCTCCTACATCGACCACGACTCGTTCACCGGCGGCCCCCTGGGCGACGCCTACCACTCCACCTTCCACGCCCCGTGGTACGTCATGGAGCACTGGAGCCGGTTCTTCACCATCAAGGCCTACGTGCCCCAGCGCTCCCTCGGCTTCCAGGACGTCGTGCTCCTGGAGCGCCCGGCGGCGGGCGTGCCCGTCGCGCCGCCCCGGGCC
>JBOGHR010000229.1:0-2984 GCA_050744905.1 Acidimicrobiales bacterium | reverse complement strand
GGCCCGACCACCGTGCTCCCCAGCGACCGCTCAGCCACGCCGCCCACTCCCCCCCGGGCGGACCCGGGGGTCCAGGCGCACGTACATCACGTCCACGGCCAGGTTGACCAGCACGAACACCGTGCCGGTGAACACCACGAAGCCGGTGATGACCGGGTAGTCGCGCGAGAACACGGCGTCGACGACGTAGCGACCGACCCCGGGCCAGGCGAACACCGTCTCGACGATGACCGTGCCGGTGACGAACCCGGCCAGGATCAGCGCGGCCACGGTGACGACGGGGATGAGGGCGTTGCGCATGGCCAGGCGCAGGACGACCTGGCGCTCGGGGATCCCCATGGCGCGGGCGGTGCGGATGTAGTCCTGTCCCAGGACGTCGAGGAGGCTGGCCCGGGTGAGGCGCATGGTGGTCGCCATGGTGGCCAGCGTGAGGGTGAGCACCGGGAGCACGAGGTGCTCGGGCCCCCCGCGGCCGGCCACCGGGAGGAGCCGCAGCTCGACGGCCAGGAGGATGATCAGGAGGTAGGCCAGGGCGAAGGTGGGGACGGACTCGAAGACCAGGGCGGCCATCCGGGAGAGGTGGTCGGTGATCGAGTTGCGGCGCACGGCGGCCGCCACCCCGAAGGCCACGGCCACGACGACGGAGACGGCGAACGACGGCAGGGCGATCTGGAGGGTGGGACCCAGCCGGCGGGTCAGCTCCTCCCGCACCGACTGCCCGCTGCGGAACGACGTGCCCAGGTCGCCCTCCAGGGCGTCGACGAGGAAAGCGCCGTACTGCACGAAGAAGGGGTCGTTGAGCCCGGTGCGCTCCCGGAAGGCCTCGATCTGCTCGGGCGTCGGCGGCTCCTCCAGCTGGCGGTTGAGGATCAGCTCGGCCGGGTCGCCGGGCGACATCGACGCCAGGGTGAAGGCGAACAGGGTGACGCCCAGCCAGGTCGGGACCAGGACGAGGAGGCGGCGGGCGACGTAGGCCATCATCGCCGCGCCACCTCCCCGTCCCGCCGGTGCCGTCCGGTCACTCGGAGATGTAGACCGTCCTCCAGCGCTGGTTGGTGCTCGACGGGTGCGGCTCGAAGCCGTGGACCTTGTCCTTCATGGCGTAGACGCGGTAGCCGCCGGCGAGGGTCACGCCACCGACCTCGTTGTCCACCAGCTCGTGCATGGCCTCGGCCGCCCGCCGGCGCAGCTCCTCGGGGTCCTCCTCGACCAGGATCTCCTCGATCATCCGCTCGTAGTCGGTGCCGGGGCCGGGCGAGACGACCTTGGCGTTGGCCCCCGTGGCCTGGGAGAACCAGCGCAGGGCGAGGAGGAACGCCGGATTGCCGTCGTTCTGGTTGGGGACGGAGATGTCGAGGTCGTAGTCCCCCGTGTCGAGCGCCGTCCGGTAGGCGCCGGCGTCGAGCTGGGCCACCTGGGCGTCGAAGCCGACCGCCCGCAGCTGGGCCTGGACGAACTCGGCGGTGGTGAGCTCCACCCGGTCGTAGACGATCTTGATGGTCAGCGGCTGGCCGTCCTTGGTGCGCACGCCGGTGCCCTGGCGGGTCCAGCCCGCCTGGTCCAGCAGGCGGGCTGCCTCGTCGGTGTCGAACGGCACGCCCTCCACCATGTCGGCGTGGTCGCCGAGGACGGCGGGCGGGGCGATGTGGGGGATGACCTCGGCGTTGCCGGCGAGCACGCCGTTCGCGTAGGCCTCACGGTCGATCGACGCCGCCACCGCCCGCCGCACCAGCGGGTCGGCCAGCACCCGGTCCTGGCCGTCGGAGGTGCGCCGGGCGATGTAGAAGAGGGTGGTGAACCCGACCGGGGCGCGGGCGATCTTCACCCCCGGCTGGGACTCGACGCTGGAGAGGATGGACAGGGGCACGTCCATGATGAGGTCGACCTCGTCGTTCTGGAGGGCCAGCGCCCGGGTTGTCTCGTCCGGGTAGAACCGGAAGGTGATCTTGTCGAGGAGCGGCCCCTCGCCCCAGTAGTCGTCGTTCCTCACGACGACGAGCCGCTCCTCGGGGGCGTAGCTCTCGACCTTGAACGGCCCCGTGCAGGTGCTGTTGACCACGTCGTTGAGCGGGTCGCTCCCCGTCTTGAGGATGGCCAGCGACGGGTGGTTGATCTGCTCGACGAGCCGCAGGTTGGGCCGGGTGGGGGTGACCCGGATGGTGCGCTCGTCGACGATGGTGACCGACTCCGGCCCGAGGAAGCCCGACCCGATGGCGGGCTCCATGGTCGTGTAGTCGACGGAGTACTTGAGCTCGGCCGACGTCACCGGGGTCCCGTCGGAGAACGTCACGCCGTCGACCAGGGTGAACTCGAAGGTGTTGTCGCCGACGTACTCGGCCTCGGTCACCATGGGGGCGACGGAGAAGTCGGCGGTGAGCTGGACCAGGGTCTCGCACACGTCGGCGTTCAGCGGGTAGTTCGGCTTGCGCTTCTTGTCGCCCTCCGAGGAGTCCACCCACGGGTCCTCGGCCGCGCCCACCACCAGCTCCTGGACGCCCGACGGCTCCGGCGCGGTGGTGCTGGTGGCCGCCGCGTCGGGGCCGCCGTCGGAGTCGCCGCCACAGGCGGCGGCGACCATGGCCAGCGCGGCCAGCGCCGCACCGAAGCGGGCCGGTCGCCGTCTCCTCCTCGGCGTCGTGGTGCGCCCGGTGCGTCCTCGATCCATGGTGCCGCTCCCTTTCGCTCGATCAGGCCCACGGCCGGCGCTCGGCGCCCCGACCGCGCCCGGTCGGCACCGGTGGGCCGTCGCGCCGATGCAGGGATCCACTCCTCGACGATGCGTCACGATCCCCCTGCCGGTGCCCCTTGTCGACGGGAGCCTATATCGGTATGTACCGCCGCCGCCGGCCGGCTGCGGCGGTCAGCCGAGGGCGACGTCGAAGCGGTGGACGCCGCCGTCGGCGCAGGCCGCGGCCAGCCGCGACCCGTCCGGGGACCAGGCCAGGCCCACCACCGGGGCGGGGAGCGCCAGCACGGCCAGCGGC
>JBOGHR010000228.1:0-2242 GCA_050744905.1 Acidimicrobiales bacterium | reverse complement strand
CGCCTGGCGGACCTGGCGGCCGTCCTGGCCCGGCTCGGACGACGACCTGGCCGCTGCCCTGGGGGCCGGGACCGTGGAGCTGGCCGGCACCCCTGGCCCCGCTCGCCTTCACCGTCGACAAGGCGGTGTCCCGTTCGCTGCAGGTGATGTTCGACGGGCGCTCGACCGTGGCCATCCGCGCCGACGGGCCGGGGATGGTGGTCGACCTCTCCGCCGTCCCCCTCGACTCCGAGGCCATGGCTCTGGTCATGGTGGCCGCCGCCGCCTGGCTCGGGCGCCGCTGGCGGCCCCGGGACCCAAGCGGGTCCAGGTCATCGACGAGGCGCTCAACGTCTCGGTCGACCACCTGGTGTTCGAGGACGTCCCCCCGCCGGGCCCTCCACGCTCCCCACCGCGGCCTGGGCGACCGCCTGCCGACATCGGCGAGCTGAGCGACGAGGACCGCTCGTAGGTGCTCAGCGTCATCGAGGCCTTCGTCACCAAGAACCGCCAGCGGGCCCTGGCCGGGGGTGGCGGCTGAGAGCGATCAGCGGCAGCGGCCCTCCCGAAGAAGGACCGCTTCAAAGAGAAGCGAGAAATCCGGCAGCGATTGCCAGGAAGAAGGAACTACGCGATTACGCGTGGAGACCCGGTGGTGAGCGCTCCTCGGTGACGTAGCCGAGGAGCATCCACCGCCGGGGCCACGGGGCCCTCTGAACTGGTCGTGCCTCAGAAGCCCGACCAGACAAGGAGAACCCCGTGGCCGCCGCCGACGCTATGACGATCCGCCTGCACCTGCACTCGATGAGGGTGCTCGAAGTCGTCGAGGACCTCCCCGAGCGCCTAGTGGTGGCCGTGGCCGCCATCGCCGGGACGCTGCGCTGTTCCGCCTGCGGGTTCAAGACCCGGTCGGTGCACCAGACCACCAGGGTGGCGGTGCGTGACCTGCCCCACGGCGGGCGGCCGACGACGCTGGTGTGGCACCGCCGGCGCTTCTCGTGCCGGCGCTGTGGGACCACCACGGTCGAGTCCCATCCCCAGATCACCGGGCACCTGACCAACCGCCTGCGGGCATCGCTGGTGGCCGAGGTGCGCGACTCCACGGTGGCCGCCGCCGCCCGCCGCCACGGACTGGGCTGGCACCAGGTCATGGCCGTGGTCCTGGCCTACGCCCAGGTGGTGTTCTTCCGCCGCCGGCGGGTGGCCTGCCGCGTGCTGATGGTGGACGAGAAGGCGCTGGTCAAGGGGCACTGGGGGTTCTCCACCATCGTCTCCGACGGCGACACCGGGGCGGTGATCGCCGTGCTGCGGGGGCGCTCGGGCGATGTGCTGGGCCGCTTCCTGGCCCGCCAGTCCAAGGACTGGCGCAACGGGGTGGCCGTGGTGTGCACCGACATGGCCGCCTGCTACCGGGGCGCCATCGCCGCCCACCTGCCCCACGCCGCCCACGTGGTCGACCGCTTCCACGTGGTCCGCAACGTCATGAAGGTCCTCACCGAGGCCCGCCGGGCCGCCCAGCGCTCCGAGCGGGGCGAGCCCCACGACCCCGAGGTGTTCCGGGCCCGCTTCGCCCTCATGCGCCGGGCCGACCGCCTGAGCGCCGCCGAGGCGGCCGAGCTGGCCGGGCTGTTCGCCCGCCACCCGCACCTGGCCGCCGCCTGGGAGATGACCCAGCGCTTCCACCGGGTCTACGAGGCCGACGGCTACGAGGCGGCCATGGAGGCGCTGGGGGAGTTCTGCGACGCCTGGGAGCGCACGAAGACCGACATGGGCTCGGCCGTGTCCACGCTGCTGCGCTGGTCGGAGGAGGTGTTCAGCTTCCACACCGCCGGGCGGGTCACCTCGGCCGGCGCCGAGGGGGTCAACAACCGCATCGAGGTGCTCGAGCGCAAGGCCTACGGGTTCCGCCGGGCGGTCAACCACCAGGCCCGCATCCTCATCGACTGCGCCGGACATCCGGGCCGGCGCCGGGCCGCCTGAGCAGGTAGGAGCGCCAGCTCACCGGCACACCGTCACACTCAGCCGTCGTTCGCCCTCCCCCCACTGCCGCCCGCCCCCAGGGGGCGGTTGGCGTCGAGGTGGCGCGCCCAGCGCCGGTGCCGGGCACGGATCTGCTCGCCCCCGGTGGGCCACTCACGCCAGTGGCACCCACGATGCCCCACCCCGAGAACGGCCGGCACGGTCGTCGACAGCTCCGCCACCGACGTGGCATCCTCATCACCGACCAGTCTGCGGGTCCCACCACGCGTTTCCGCGTTGAGGG
>JBOGHR010000227.1:0-1929 GCA_050744905.1 Acidimicrobiales bacterium | reverse complement strand
CCACTGTGGCCCGCAGGCGGCTTCGCCGCCGAGGAGCCTGAGCGCCGCCGGAGGCGGCACGACGGACGGGAGGGGGCCGGTGCGAGCTCCGCTCGCCCGCCGGAGCACGATCCAACTCGACCGAATGGAGTGAGCGAAGCGAGCGAATGAGGTCGGAGCGCTAGGATCCCGACCCCATGAGCGTCACCGTCCGGATCCCCACGCAGCTGCGCACCCTCACCGGGGGCGCCGCCGACGTCAGCCTGGAGGGCGGCACGGTCGGCGAGGTCCTGGCCGCCCTGGAGGCGGCCCACCCCGGCTTCGGGGAGCGCCTCTTCGACGGCGACCGGAGGCTGCGCCGCTTCGTCAACGTCTTCGTGGCCGACGAGGACGTCCGCTTCCTCCAGGGGCTGGACACGCCGGTCTCGCCCGGCCAGACCGTGTCCATCGTGCCGGCCGTCGCCGGGGGCGCCTGATCCGTCGAGTTTCGGAGGGATCCTCAACCGCCGCCGGGGGCGTGCCGATAGCCTCGCTATGCCCGAGGTCCTGATCGTCGACGACGACGTCGACATCCGAGCCATCCTCGCCTTCACCCTCGAGGACGCCGGGTTCGAGGTGCGGGAGGCGGCCGACGGCCACCAGGCGGTGGCGGCCCTCCAGCGCCAGGCGCCGGACTGCCTGGTGCTGGACGTGATGATGCCGGGCTTCGACGGCTTCGCCGTGCTCCGGGCCCGCCGCCAGTCCGGCCTGGCGCCCGAGGCCCGGGTGATCCTCCTCACGGCTCGGACCGCCGAGCGGGACTTCGTGCGGGGCTGGGAGCTGGGCGCCGACGAGTACCTCACCAAGCCCTTCGACCCCGACGAGCTGGTCGTCACCGTGCGCCGCCTGCTCAAGACGCCGCCCGGCCAGCTGGCCGACCGGCGGGCGGCCGAGCTCAAGAAGGCCGAGCTGCTCGAGCGCCTGGAGTCGGCGTTCAACCGCCCCCGCCGCTTCGGGGCCGAGGCCGAGCGGGGCCGCGCCTGAGGCGCCGGGCCGGGGGCGCTGCTGGCACTCGCTTGCGTCGAGTGCCAGGTTGGTCGTAGCATTAGCACTCGGATACCGAGAGTGCTAACGCCCGCGAACCCCCGGAGGGAATCACCGCGATGCCCAAGATGATTGCTTTCGACGAGGCAGCCCGCCGAGCGCTCGAGAGCGGCATGAACCAACTGGCCGATGCCGTACGAGTCACGCTCGGCCCCAAGGGCCGCAACGTCGTGCTGGACAAGAAGTGGGGTGCGCCCACGATCACCAACGACGGCGTGTCCATCGCCAAGGAGATCGACCTCGAGGACCCCTACGAGCGCATCGGCGCCGAGCTGGTGAAGGAGGTCGCCAAGAAGACCGACGACGTCGCCGGCGACGGGACCACCACCGCCACCGTGCTGGCGTGGGCCATGGTGCGCGAGGGCCTGCGCAACGTGGCCGCCGGCGCCAACCCCATGTCGCTCAAGCGGGGCATCGAGGCCGCCGTCGAGGCCGCCGTGGGGGCCCTGAAGGACATCTCCAAGGACGTCGAGTCCAAGGACCAGATCGCCCAGGTGGCGTCCATCTCGGCCGCCGACACCGAGATCGGCACGATGATCTCCGAGGCCATCGACAAGGTGGGCAAGGACGGGGTCATCACCGTCGAGGAGTCGCAGACCTTCGGCATGGAGATGGACCTGGTCGAGGGCATGCGCTTCGACAAGTGCTACATCTCCCCCTACTTCGTCACCGACCCGGAGCGCATGGAGGCGGTCCTCGAGGACGCGTACATCCTGCTGGTGGGCTCCAAGATCAGCGCAGTGCGCGACCTGCTGCCCATCCTGGAGAAGGTCATGCAGTCGGGCCGCCCCCTGGTCATCGTCGCCGAGGACGTCGAGGGCGAGGCCCTCGCCACCCTGGTCGTCAACAAGATCCGGGGCACGTTCA
>JBOGHR010000226.1:0-3372 GCA_050744905.1 Acidimicrobiales bacterium | reverse complement strand
GCCGCGGGCCCGGCCGGCGCCGCCCCGGGGCGAGGCGTGCCGCACTTCGTGCAGAACCGGGCTTCGGGGAGGAGGGGGGCCCCACAGTTCGCGCAGTAGCCAGCAGCGACCCCGCGCTCGGGCGAGGGCTCCGGGGGCGGCCGGGAGGCGTCGGTCATCGCGCCATTCTTGTCCCCGCCGAGGTCCCCGACGCGCGGGCCGTCTCCTAGGGTTGCGCCGTGACCGGACAGAGCACGGCGGTGGAGGCGCTCGGCATCGCCGTTGCGGCCAAGGTGCCGGTGCTGCTCTGGGGCGCTCCGGGCACGGGCAAGTCCTCGGCCATCCGGGCCATGGCCGACGCCCTGGGCTGGCCGTGCGAGACCGTCATCGCCGCCATCCGCGAGCCCTCGGACTTCTCGGGCCTGCCGGTGGTGGTGGACGGCGTCGTCCACTTCGCCCCCCCGCGGTGGGCCGAGCGCCTGGCGGCGGCCGGGCGCGGGCTGCTCTTCCTCGACGAGATCTCCACCGCCCCGCCGGCGGTGCAGGCCGCGCTCCTGCGGGTCGTGCTGGAGCGGGTGGTGGGCGACATCGAGCTGCCGGCCGACGTCGTGGTGGTCGCCGCCGCCAACCCTCCCGAGCAGTCCGCCGACGGCTGGGACCTGTCGGCGCCGCTGGCCAACCGGTTCTGCCACCTGGCCTGGGAGGTGGAGCCCGCCGTGTTCGCCCAGGGCCTGGCCGGCGGCTGGGACCGCCCCGTCGTGCCCGCCCTCCCGCCGGGGTGGGAGGAGGGCGTCACCCGCACGCGGGGGCTGGTGTCGGCGTTCGTCACCGTGCGCCCCGGGCTCACCTGCCAGGTGCCCGCCGACGCGGCGGCCGCCGGGCGGGGCTGGCCCAGCCCCCGCACGTGGGACATGGCCGCCCGCCTGTGGGCGGCGGCCGAGGCGGCCGGCGCCAGCACCGAGGCGGAGACGGCGCTGATCACCGGCTGCGTGGGCGAGGGGCCGGGGGTCGAGCTGCTCATGTGGGAGATGGACATGGACCTCCCCGACCCCGAGGAGGTGCTCGCCGACCCGGACGGGTTCGAGCTGCCGGTGCGGGGCGACCGGGCCTACGCCGTGCTGTCGGCGGTGGCCGCCGCCGTGGCGGCGCGCCCCACCCCCGAGCGCTGGCTGGCCGGGTGGCGGGTCCTCGGCCGGGCCGGCGAGCACGCCCCCGACGTGGCCGCCGTGGCCGCCCGGGTCCTGGCCCAGTGCCGCCCGCCCGGGGCGGTGGCGCCCCCCGAGGTCAAGCTCTTCGCACCGCTGCTGCGCGAGGCTGGATTGCTGTGAGGAGGATCGCCTTCGCAACCGGAGGTTGCTCGGCGAGCCCGCCGGCGTGGTTCTCGTGGTTCGCTGGTCGCCCCGCCAGGGGTGGTGGGGGTCTGTGAAAATCGGCTCGCGACCGGAGGTCGCTCGCCGAGCCGATCGTGCTGCGGCCGGGTCCCGGGCGCGGCCATGACCGACGCCGCCGAGCCCGTGCTGGACGAGCGCAGGCTGGCCGTGGCGCGGCTGTGGGCGGTGTCGCGGCACCCGTACCTGGCGGCGGCCATCTTCGCCTCGCCGGTGGTGGCGGTGCCCGGGCTGGGGAAGGTGGCGGTGGACGAGTCGTGGCGGCTGTACGTGGACCCCGAGCTGGTGGACCGGTGGAGCGTCGAGGTCCTCGGCAGCCTCCTGGTGCACCACGCCGGCCACCTGGTGCGCGACCACGCCGGGCGGGCCCGCAGCCTGGGCGTGAGCCAGCACGTCACCAAGGACTGGGCACTGGCCGCCGACGCCGAGATCAACGACGACCTGGTCAACACCGGGCTGCGGCTGCGCGAGCCCGTGCTGCCCCAGGCCATGGGGTGGGCGCCCAGCCGCATGGCCGAGGAGTACTTCCACTGCGACCACGTCGACACCGACCTGGAGCCCGACTGCGGCAGCGGCGCCGACGCCCAGTCCCGGTCGTGGGAGCTGCTGGCCGACAAGCAGAGCGGCCTGCCGCCCGGGGAGCGGCACCTCACCAGGGCCCAGGTGGCGGCCGACGTGCTCAAGTTCTGCGAAGAGGGCGTGGGCCGGGTGTCGAAGAGCTGGCGGCGCTGGGCGGAGGACATGCTCGACCCCAAGGTCGACTGGCGCCGCGTCCTGGCCGCCGAGATCCGCAAGGGGATCGGGTCGATGGCCGGCCTCGTGGACTACACCTACCGGCGGCCGTCCCGGCGCGCCCAGGCCAGCCCCGACGTGGTGCTGCCGGCCATGCGGCGGCCGGTCCCCGAGGTGGTCGTCCTGTGCGACACCTCGGGCAGCATGGGCGAAGGGCAGCTGGCCCGGCTGCTGGCCGAGGTCGACGGCCTCCTGCGGGGCGTGGGGCTGGCCCGCGACCGCCTCCGGGTGCTGGCCGTGGACGCCGCCGCCCACGCCGTGCAGCGGGTGACGAGCGGGCGGCGCCTCGAGCTCCTGGGCGGCGGTGGGACCGACATGGGCGCCGGCGTGCAGGCGGCGGCCAGGCTGCGCCCCCGCCCGTCGGTCGTCGTGGTGCTCACCGACGGCCTCACGCCTTGGCCGGCGGAGCCGCCCAAGGGCATGGCCGTGGTCATCGGGCTGATCGAGGGCGGCCGGCCGCGGGGCGGGCGGGGCTGGGAGCCGCCGGGGTGGGCCCGCGTCGTCCACATCGACGCGGCCTGACGGGGCGGGCCACGCCGTGCCGGTGCGCGACCGCTGGTGCCACCACGTGCCGCCGGCCACCGCCACCGTGGCCTGCGGCGGCGAGCAGCACCGGATCAGCTGGCGGCGGGGGAAGCTCAAGATCGAGGACCACGACCTGGCCGCCGAGCGCACCATGGTCGCCTTCGGCGGCGACAAGCCGCCCTGCCTCCAGGCCCTCCAGCTGTGGCGCAACCTGCACTCCTGGGCCATGTCCGGCCACATGCTCCAGCAGATGCAGTCCCGCCTCGGCCCCGGCGCCCTGCTCGTGCCCGGCGACCTCCAGCGGGTCCACGAGCTCGGCCTGGTCCTCACCTGGGACCGGGCCTGGCGGCACTCCCGCTACTTCAGCGACCACGGGCGGCTGCTCGGCGAGCAGCTCGGGCGCCGGGCCGTGCCCGCCGTCGAGCGGCACCTGCGCCACTGGATGCCGCAGTTCGGCTGCCGGCGCCTGTCGGGTCTCGAGCTCAAGGTGCAGCGCTCGGGCCAGTCCGAGGGCCTGTACGGCCAGATGGACTCGATCGGCGCCCGGGTGACCGCCGTGCTGGGCGCCCGCTGGCTGACCCGGGTCGCCGCCCGGGGCCTGGAGGTGGTCGACACCGCCTTCGTCCTGGAGGTCACCGGGGAGCACGCCGGCGGCGCGCCCGGCGCCGTCGCCGTGCGGGCCGTGCGC
>JBOGHR010000225.1:0-2851 GCA_050744905.1 Acidimicrobiales bacterium | reverse complement strand
GCGAGCGGGTGGTCGTCGGGCTGCCGCTGTCGCTGGGGGGCGGAGCCGGCCCGGCGGCCCGGGCGGCCGCCGACGAGGCCGCCGCCCTGGCCGAGGTGGTGGGCGTGCCCGTCGAGACCTTCGACGAGCGCCTCACGACGGTGTCGGCCGAGCGCGCCCTGCGGGCGGCCGGCACCCGGGCCCGCGACCAGCGCCGGGTGATCGACAAGGCCGCCGCGGCGGTGATGCTCCAGGCGTGGCTCGACGGGGGACGGCGGTGACGCGACACCGACCGCCAGCCACGGAGGATGGTCCGATGAGCGACGTGTTGGAGCCCATGCGCGACCCGGCGGGGCCCTGGGGCAGGCGCATCCTGATCGGCCTGGCCGTGCTGGTCGGCCTCGGGGTGGTCGTGGGCGGGCTGGGCTTCGCCTACGTGCGCAGCCAGATCGACCCGTCGGGGCCGGCCGGCCCCGAGGTGGCCGTGGAGGTGCCCATGGGGTCGTCCACCCAGCGCATCGCGTCCATCCTCGAGCAGGAGGGGGTCGTCGACAGCGCCCGCAACTTCCGGCTCTACGTGCGGGTCAAGGACGCCGGCCCCTTCCAGGCCGGCTCGTACACCCTGCGGGAGAACTCGTCGTTCGACGAGGTGATCGCCGCCCTGGAGAAGGGCCCCGAGCTGGCCTTCGAGCGCCTCACCGTGCCCGAGGGGCTGACCGTCGGCCAGGTCGCCGACCTGGTCGGCAAGATGCCCGGGCGCTCGGCCGAGCGGTTCCTGGAGGTGGCGGGCAGCGGCAAGGTCCGCTCCAGGTACCAGCCGCCCGGCAGCACCAACCTGGAGGGGCTCCTGTTCCCGGAGACGTACAACTTCGAGGCCAAGGACGACGAGGAGGCCATCCTGCGCCGCATGGTCACCACCTTCGAGGAGGTGGCGGCCGAGGTGGGCCTCGAACGGGTCGGCGAGGGGGGCCTGGTCACGCCCTACGAGGCGGTGATCGTGGCGTCGCTCGTGGAGCGGGAGGTCCGCCGGCCCGAGGAGCGGGCCAAGGTGGCGCGGGTCATCTACAACCGCCTGGAGCAGGACATGCTCCTCCAGGTGGACGCCACCGTCATCTACGCCCAGGGCCGCACCGGCGAGCGGGGCCTGCGGGTGCTGTTCAAGGACCTGGAGGTGGACTCGCCCTACAACACCTACAAGAACCCGGGGCTGCCGCCCACGCCCATCGCCTCGCCCGGCCGGGCCGCCCTGGAGGCGGCGGTGTCGCCCGAGGAGGGGTCGTGGCTGTACTACGTCGTGATCGACGCCGAGGGGCGCCAGGCCTTCGCCACCACCCTGGCCGAGCACAACCGCAACATCGCGGCCGCCGCCGCGGCGGGCGTCCGCTGAGCGAGGCCCGGGGCCAGCCGGGCCACCCCTGGCCCACCGCCGCCACCCGACTGGCCGGGGTGATGGGCTCTCCCGTGCGCCACTCGCTGTCCCCCGCGATCCACAACGCGGCCTTCGCGGCGCTGGGCCTCGACTGGGCGTACGTGGCCTTCGAGGTGCCCGCCGGCGCCGCCGGGGCCGCCCTGGAGGGGATGCGGGCGCTCGGGATCTCGGGCCTGTCGGTGACCACCCCCCACAAGGACGACGTGGCCGCCCTGGTCGACCGGCGCTCGCCCGTCGCCGAGCGGCTGCACGCGGTGAACACCGTGGTGCGGGCCGGGCGGGCGCTGGTCGGGGAGAGCACCGACGGCCCCGGCTTCCTCGACGCCGTCCGCATGGACCACGGCTTCGACCCCGCCGGGCGCACCTGCGTCGTGCGGGGCTCGGGCGGCGCGGCGCGGGCCATCGTGCTGGCCCTGGGCGAGGCGGGGGCGTCGGACGTGGTGGTCGTCCCCGGGCGGTCGTTCGAGAAGGCGGCGGTGGCGGCCTCGCTGGCGGGAGAGGCGGGGCGGGTGGGCCTCCCGGAGGAGGCGTCGGGCGCCGACCTGGTGGTCAACGCCACCACCCTGGGCATGGCCGGCGGGCCGGGTGAGGCGCCGTTCGACCCCGCCCTCCTCGGCCCCGGCCAGCTGGTGGTGGACGTCGTCTACCCGACCACGGCGTTCGTGGAGGCCGCCCGGGAGCGGGGGGCGACGGCCACCAGCGGCCTCGGGATGCTGCTGCACCAGGCGGCGCACGCCTTCCGCCTGTGGACGGGGCAGGACCCGCCGCTGGAGGCCATGTCGGCCGCCGCCGTCGACGCCCTGCTGACGCGGCACTGAAGTCGGGCCCCGGCCCTGCCGATAACGGGACGGTCCGCAACCGTCGTCGGGAGGTCGAGGTGTCGTTGCAGGGAACGCTGGAGACCATCCCGCTCCCCGACGTGCTGGCCCTGCTGTCGGCCACCAAGAAGACGGGGGAGCTGCGGGTCACCGGCGCTCGCGGCGACGGCCGCCTGTGGCTGCGCGACGGCGCCGTCGTGGGCGCCGACGTCCCCCGGGCGGCCACCGCGGCCGATGCCGTGTTCGAGCTGCTGCGCCTGGCCGGCGGGACCTTCGCCTTCGACTCGGGCGTCACCGGGCCCCAGGGGGGCGAGGCGCTGACCGTCGACGCCCTGGTCGCCGAGGCCCAGGAGCGCCTGGGCCAGTGGCGGGCCATCGAGGCGGTGGTGCCCTCGCTGGGGTGCACCGTCGCCCTCGCCCCCGAGCTGACCGGCGACGACGTCACCGTCTCCCGGGACCGGTGGAAGCACCTGGTGGCCGCCGCCTCGGCGGGCGACGTGGCCGGCGTGATGGCTCGCCTGGGGGTGGGCGAGTACGACGCCTGCCGGACCGTCAAGGACCTGGTCGACGCCGGCCTGGTCCGGGTGGGCCCGGCGCCGGTGGCGGCGCCCGAGGTGCCCTCCCC
>JBOGHR010000224.1:0-5435 GCA_050744905.1 Acidimicrobiales bacterium | reverse complement strand
GGGGCGGACGGCGGCCCGGGGCGGCGCGCCCGGCGCCGCGGCGGGCGTGGTCGCGCAGTCGCTCCGGGTCCACCCGGCAGTAGCCCGAGACGTCCATGAGGTACTGGTCGCGCACGAGCTCGCTGGGATGCTCGGCGATGACGGCCATGGCGGCCTCGGCGGCCCGGGCCCGCCCGTCGGAGGTATGGAGGTCGCCCTTGCCCAGCACCCGGTCCACCCGGAACCGCAGGAAGGGCTTGGCGTCGGCCACGGCGGCCCGTAGGCCGTCGGGGTCCTGGCGGGCCAGGTCTGCGGGGTCGGAGCCCGCCGGCAGGGAGGCGACCAGCAGGTCGACCTCGTACCGGCGCTCCCACTCGTAGAACCGCTCGGCCGCCGCCTGGCCGGCGGCGTCGGCGTCGTAGGCGAGCACGATGCGGCGGGCGAAGTTCTTGAGCATCCGGAAGTGCTCGTCGGCCAGGGCCGTCCCGCACGTCGCCACCGCCCGGCGGACGCCGGCCCCGGCCAGGCCGATCACGTCCGTGTAGCCCTCGCAGACGACGACCTCGCCGGTGCTCACCACCTCGCCCTTGGCCCAGTTGAGGCCGTAGAGCGTACGGCTCTTGGAGTAGATCGGCGTCTCCGGGGAGTTCTTGTACTTGGGCCCGTCGTCGCCGGGGAGGGCCCGGCCGCCGAAGGCCACCGCCTTGCCGGCGGCGTCGAGGATCGGGAACATCACCCGGCGCCTGAAGCTGTCCTGCTGGCGACCCCGCCGGTTGACGATCCCGAGGCCGGTGTCCCGCAGCACGTCGTCGGGGAGGCGCAGGGCGCGGGCCAGCGCGTCCCACTCCGTGGGCGCCCACCCCAGCCGGAACGCCCGCACGACGTCGCCGTCGTAGCCCCGCGATCGCAGGTAGGCGCGGGCGGGGGCCGCGTCGGCGGCGGTGAGCAGGCGCTGGTGGTACCACTCGACGGCGGCCTCGACGGCCTCGATCAGGCGGGACCGGCGCTGTCGGTCGCGGCCCTCGCGCGCCTCGTCGTAGCGCAGCTCGATGCCCGCTCGGGCGGCCAGGCGCTCGACCGCCTCCACGAAGTCGAGGTGGTCGACCTCGCGCAGGAAGGTGATCACGTCGCCCTTGGCCTGGCAGCCGAAGCAGTGGTAGAGGCCCAGCTCGGCGTTGACCGAGAACGACGCCGTCTTCTCGGCGTGGAACGGGCACAGCCCCACCCAGCGCCGGCCGACCCGCTTGAGGGCCACGTGCTCCGACGCCACCTCCACGAAGTCCGTGGCGGCCCGCACACGGGCGACGTCCTCCTCGACGATGCCCACGACCGGGACCGTACCGCCTCCGGCCGGACGGGACGGCCGGCAGCCGCCGGCGGCCGGGCTCCGGCGAGCGGGCTCAGCCGCCGGCGGCCGAGCGGAGGATCGCCTGGGCGGCGGCCAGGCGGGCGATGGGGACGCGGAAGGGCGAGCAGCTCACGTAGTCGAGGCCGGCCTCGGCGAACAGGGCGATGGACTCGGGGTCGCCGCCGTGCTCGCCGCAGACGCCGAGCTTGAGGTCGGGCTTGGTCGACCGGCCCCGCTCGGCGGCGACCTTCACCAGCTCCCCCACCCCGCCCCCGTCGATGGTCTCGAACGGGTTGCGCTTGAGCAGCCCCTCCTCCAGGTAGGTGCTCATCATGCGGGCCTCGATGTCGTCCCGGCTGAACCCGAACACCATCTGGGTCAGGTCGTTGGTGCCGAAGGAGAAGAAGTCGGCCTCCTCGGCCAGCTCGTCGGCCCGGAGGGCGGCCCGGGGCGTCTCCACCATGGTGCCGATGGACACGGCGATGGGCTTGCGCACGCCGGCGGTGGCGGCGATCGCCTCCTCCACCCACTGCCGGGCCCGGGCCAGCTCCTCCCGGCTGACGGTGAGCGGGATCATGATCTCGACCACCGGCCTGCCCCGGGCGGCCGCCCGGGCGGCAGCGGCCTCCATGAGGGCCCGCACCTGCATGCCGTACAGCCCCGGCTTCAGCACGCCGAGGCGAACGCCCCGGGTGCCCAGCATGGGGTTGAACTCCTGCCAGTGGCGGGCGGCCGCGTAGAGGGCCTCCTCCTCCTCGCTCAGGCCCACCGTCGCCTTCTTCACGGCCAGCTCCTCGGTGGAGGGCAGGAACTCGTGCAGCGGCGGGTCGAGGAGCCGGACGGTGACGGGCAGGCCGTCCATGGCCTCGAGGATCTCCTCGAAGTCGGCGCGCTGGACGGCGAGCAGCTTCTCGAGGGCGGCCGCCTCCTCGTCGGGCGTGGCGGCGAGGATCATGGCCCGCACCACCGGCAGGCGGTCGTCGCCCAGGAACATGTGCTCGGTGCGGCACAGGCCGATGCCCTCGGCGCCGAACCGGCGGGCGTTGGCGGCGTCGGGGCCGTTGTCGGCGTTGGCCCGCACGGCCATCCTGCCCTTGCGGACCTTGTCGGCCCACCCGAGGATGGTGGCGAACTCCTTGGGCGGCTCACCCATCGACAGCTCGACCTCGCCCAGCACGACGTCCCCGCTGGTGCCGTCGATGGCGATGACGTCGCCCTCGTCCACGGTGACGGCGCCGACCGTGAACGACCTCCCCCTGATCCGCACCGACTCGGCGCCGACCACGGCGGGCTTGCCCCAGCCCCGGGCGACCACGGCGGCGTGGCTCACCAGGCCGCCCCGGGATGTGAGGATGCCCTGGGCGGCGATCATGCCGTGGACGTCCTCGGGCGACGTCTCGGTGCGCACCAGGATCACCCGCTCCCCCCGCCCGGCGGCGGCCGCCGCGTCGTCGGCGCTGAAGTACGCCCGGCCCACGGCGGCGCCCGGCGAGGCGGCCAGGCCCTTGGCGATGATGGTCATGTCCTGGCCCGAGAACTGCGGGTGGAGGACCTGGTCGAGGTGCTCGGCGGTGACCCGCAGGACCGCCTCGTCGTGGCTGATCCTCCACTTGCGGCCCTTGGTCATGTCGACCGCCATGCGCAGGGCGGCGCGGCCGGTGCGCTTGCCCACCCGGGTCTGGAGCATCCACAGCTTGCCCTGCTCGATGGTGAACTCGGTGTCGCACATGTCGCGGTAGTGCGCCTCGAGCCGCTCGAAGATCCCGAGCAGGTCCTTGTGGATCTTGGGGAAGCGGGCCTTCATGGCCGACAGGGGCTCGGTGTTGCGGATGCCGGCGACCACGTCCTCGCCCTGGGCGTTGACCAGGAAGTCGCCGTAGGCACCGGCCTCGCCGGTGGCCGGGTCGCGGGTGAAGCCGACGCCCGTGCCCGAGTTGTCGTCCCGGTTGCCGAACACCATGGCCTGCACGTTGACGGCGGTGCCGAGGTCGTGGGCGATGCGCTCCCGCACGCGATAGGCGACGGCGCGCGGCCCGTTCCACGAGGCGAAGACGGCCTCGATGGCGCCCCGGAGCTGGTCGGCCGGGTCCTGCGGGAACGGCACCCCGGTGTGGCGGCGGACGACCTCCTTCTCCTGCTCGACCAGCTCGCGGAGCGTGCCGGGCGTGATCTCCGAGTCGGCGCTCACGCCGTCGGCCTCCTTGGCCGCGTCGAGCAGCGCGTCGAACTCGTGGCCCTCGATGCCCTGGACGATCCGGCCGTACATGGCCACGAACCGGCGGTAGGAGTCGTAGGCGAAGCGCTCGTCGGTCTGGCGGGCCAGCCCCTCGACCGACTGGTCGTTCAGCCCCAGGTTCAAGACGGTGTCCATCATGCCGGGCATGGAGAACTTGGCCCCCGAGCGCACGCTGACCAGGAGCGGGTCCCGGGGGTCGCCCAGCCTCTTCCCCATCGCCTTCTGGAGCCGCTTGACGTGCTTGTCGCCCTCGGCGGTCAGCCCCTCGGGCCAGCCCCCGTCCATGTACGCGCGGCAGGCGTCGGTGGTGATGGTGAACCCCGGCGGGACCGGCAGCTCGAGCACCGAGGTCATCTCCGCCAGGTTCGCTCCCTTGCCCCCGAGGAGGTCCTTCAGGCCCATGGGCGGCGTGCGGTGCTTGTGATCGAACGCGAAGACGAGAGCCATGCGGCGAGCCTACCGTTCGCCCTTCTCGGGCCCCCAGGGCCGGCGGGCGGCGTTCCTCGCGGGCCTACGTCAGCGACAGGCGGGCGCCGAGCTCGTCGACGAGGCGGTCGACGGGGACGCGGACCTGCTCGAGGGTGTCGCGCTCGCGGATGGTGACGGCCCGGTCGTCGAGGGTGTCGAAGTCCACCGTGACGCAGTAGGGCGTGCCGATCTCGTCCTGGCGGCGGTAGCGGCGGCCGATGGCCTGGGTCTCGTCGTAGTCCACCATCCAGTGGGGCTGGAGCAGGGAGAGCACCTCCCGGGAGGTGGGCGTGAGCGTGTCCTTCTTGGACAGCGGGAGCACGGCGACCTTGTAGGGGGCCAGCCGGTGGTCGAGGCGCAGCACGGTGCGGGTCTCGTCGTTGACCACGTCGGTGTCGTAGGCGGCCAGGAGGAACGCCATCATGGCCCGGGTGGCCCCGGCAGCCGGCTCGATCACGTGGGGGACGTAGCGCTCGCCGTTCGCCTGGTCGAAGTACTCCAGCTTCTCGCCCGACGCCGCGGCGTGGGCCGACAGGTCGAAGTCGCCCCGGTTGGCGATGCCCTCCAGCTCGCCCCAGCCCCAGGGGTAGCGGAACTCCACGTCGGAGGTCTGCGACGAGTAGTGCGACAGCTCGTCGGCCTCGTGGGCGCGCAGCCGCAGCAGGTCGTCGGGGATGCCCAGGTCGCGGTACCAGGCCAGGCGCTCGGTGGTCCAGTAGTCGAACCACTTGGCCGCCTCGTCGGGGGGGACGAAGAACTCCAGCTCCATCTGCTCGAACTCGCGGGTCCGGAACACGAAGTTGCCGGGCGTGATCTCGTTGCGGAACGACTTGCCCATCTGGGCGATGCCGAACGGCGGGCGCTTCCGGGTGGTCGTCATGACGCTCGTGAAGTTGACGAACATGCCCTGGGCCGTCTCCGGCCGGAAGTAGGCGACGTTGGCCTCGTCCTCCACCGGGCCCACGAAGGTCTTGAACATCATGTTGAACGCCCGGGCCTCGGTCAGGTCGGTGGACCCGCAGTTGGGGCACGTGCCGTCGATGTGGTCGGCCCGCCACCGCTCCTCACAGCTCCGGCAGTCCACCAGGGGGTCGGCGAAGTTGGCAAGGTGGCCCGACGCCTCCCACACCCGGGGGCTGGAGAGGATGGCGGCGTCGATGCCGACGACGTCGTCGCGCAGCTGCACCATCGACCGCCACCACGCCTCCTTGACGTTGCGCAGCATCAGCGCGCCGAGGGGCCCGTAGTCGTAGGTGGAGCGGAACCCGCCGTAGATCTCGCTGGAGGGGAACACGAAGCCCCGCCGCTTGCACAGGTTGACGACGGTCTCCATGAGCTCGGGGGCGGGTTCGGCCATGCCCGCGAGGTTAGGGCCTGCGGGTGGGCCACCGGCCCGGGGGAGGC
>JBOGHR010000223.1:0-2681 GCA_050744905.1 Acidimicrobiales bacterium | reverse complement strand
CTCCTGGGGCGCCCCCGCCCGTCGGGGGACCGCTCGGCGACCCCGGGCGGCGAGGGCGCTGGTGAGGGCCCGCCCCAGCACGAACCCGGCGCCCAGGGTGGCGACCCCGCCGGCGGCGTCCAGCCAGTAGTGGTTGGCCGTGACCACGATGGCGAAGAGGGTGGCCAGCGGGTAGGCGACCACCAGGGCCCGGGCCGCCGGCCGGCGGACGGCGGGGAGCAGGACGAACGCGCACCACGCCGACCAGGCGAAGTGCAGGCTGGGCATGGCCGCGTACTGGTTGGAGATCCGGGCCACGGCCCCGGACTCGAACGACCACAGCCCCCCGACCTCCTCCAGGGTGTCGACGAAGCCGTAGCCGGCGGCGAGCAGCCGGGGCGGCATGAGCGGGTACAGGGCGTAGCCGATCAGCGCCAGCCCCGTCGTGCACGCCAGGGTGTTGCGCCAGAGCGGGTAGCGGTGGGCCATGCGGCGGAACAGGTACGCGAGGGCACCGACGGTCACCACGAAGTGGGCGGTGCCGTAGAAGATGTTCCAGAACCGGACGAACCACGTCCAGTCGAGGAAGCGGTCCTGGATCGCCTCCTCCCAGAAGGCGCCCATCCGGCGCTCCAGCTCGATGACGTCGAGGGCGTTGCGCCGGGCCTCGGCCACCGAGTCGGTGGCGATGCCCCGGTTCCTGACCAGGGTGTAGACGGAGTAGAAGGCGAGGACGTAGAGCACCTCGCGCCACCACCGGAGGCGCCCGGTGGTGGGCGGGGGGGGCGCCGGCACGGCGGTCACGCCACGGCGCGGGCCCGGCTGCCGAGGGCGAAGGCGGGAGCGCCCAGGAGGCTCACGCCCAGGTTGAGGAGGTACACCAGCAGCCCGAGGGCGAAGGCGTCGGCCCGGGCCACGCCCAGGGGGGCGAGGAAGAACACCAGCGCCGCCTCCCGGGTGCCGAGCCCGCTCACGGTGAGGGGCAGGACCTGGACGATGGCGACGATCGGGAAGAACGCCAGGATGGCCGTCCACCCGACGGCCAGCCCCAGCGCCTTGGCGGCCAGGAACACGGCCAGCATCACGGCCAGCTGGTAGGCGAACCCGGCGGTGAGGATCTCGAAGGCCAGCCCGGGCCGGGCCCGCACCCGGTCGAGGCCGACGTGGACGGCGCCCAGGAACCGGCGCCAGCCGTCGCCGTCGGCCCGCCCGCCGAGGCGGGGGCTGGCGGCCAGCACCAGCACGGCGGCGAGCGCCACCAGCGTGACCACCGCCACCGACAGGGCGGTGTCGGCCGGGCGCGGCGCCCGGCGCTCGAGGCCCGGGTTCAGGACCAGGGCCAGCATGGTGAGCACGGGGAGGACGAGCCAGCCGGTGAGGCGCTCGAGCACGACGGAGGCGGCGGCCCGGGGCGCCTCGCCGCTGGCGGCGGCCAGGCGGGTGACCCGCAGGGCGTCGCCGCCGATGGTGGTGGGCAGGAAGTTGCCGACGAACATGCCGGCCAGGTTGTGGCGGACCAGCGTGGCGGTGCGGGCCGGCAGCCCCAGGGCGGTGGCGACCCGCTGCCACCGCAGCGCCGACAGCACGACGCCGGCGAAGGTGGCCGCCGCCGCCGCCACCAGCCACAGCAGGGTGGTCGTCCGCCACGGCGGCACGCGCAGCCTCGACAGGTGGACGTGCCCGGACAGCCAGGCGAGCATCGCGACCGTCACCAACAGCCGGAGCGCCGGCCGCCACCACGTTGTCGGGCCCACTTCGCTCCCCCTGGTCGACCCCACCTAGGTTAACGCTGGATGGGGAGGATCGCGGCCGTGTTCCGGGGCGTGGCGCTGGTGGTGGCGGTGGCGCTGGCCGGCGCCGTCCAGGGGTGCGGCTCGGAGCGCACGGGCGGGCCCCGGGGGGCGCCCCAGGAGGTGGTCGACGCCGCCCCCGACCGCACCGTCGAGGCCGGCGGGGCCCGGTTCGAGGCGGGCGCCCCCGACGCCCGGCGCACGGGCGAGATCGACTTCGGGGCGCCCACCGTCGCCTCGGGCGACGAGGCCACGCCCTACCCGGAGCTGAACGACCCCCGGTCGGTGGTCGACCTGGTGCGGGGCGCCATCGCCGCCGAGTCCTACGGCGGGGCGGCGGTGCGGGGGGCGTCGACCTTCCGCTACGAGGCGGTCGTCAACGTGGAGCGGGCGGTGGCCGAGACGCCCGCCGACCGGCGGCCGGCGATGGAGCGCTTCGCCGCCGCCCTGGGGTCGCCGGCGTTCTACGTGGACCTGTGGATCGACGACGAGGGGCGGCTCCGGCGGGTCCAGATCCCCCTGGAGCGGACGACGCAGCGCCCCCATGCCCGGTCGCGGGAGATGCCGCGGTTCCTCACCGTGGACTTCTTCGACTTCGCCGGGCCGGCCCGGTAGGGGCGGCGCCCGGCGGTACGCTCGGTGCGTGCTCGATCCCTCGCTGCTCCAGCGCGCCCTGGCCACCGCGCTCCGCACCGGCGGCGACTTCGCCGAGGTGTTCGTGGAGGACCGGCGGATGTCGTCGGCCCGCCTCGACGACCGGCGGGTCGAGGAGCTGACCTCGGGCCGCGACCGGGGCGCCGGCATCCGGGTGGTGGTCGGCGACACCACCGGGTTCGCCCACACCAGCGACCTGAGCGACCACGGGCTGGGCCGGGCCGCCGAGGCGGCGGCGGCGGCCGCCCGGGGCGGCGG
>JBOGHR010000222.1:0-5995 GCA_050744905.1 Acidimicrobiales bacterium | reverse complement strand
GCAGCACCGTCCCGGCCGGGACGCCGGTGGTCGACGCGTCCGGGTGACTGCTGGACGGCAGCGGAGGTGTCGTCGTCGTTGTCGCCGGCGGCGCGGTGGTCGTCGTGGTCGGCGGCGCGGTGGTCGTCGTGGTCGGCGGCGCCGTCGTGGTCGTCGTGGCCGCCGGCGGGGCGGTCGTGGTCGTGGTCGGCGCCGCCGTCGTGGTCGTCGTGGCCGGTGCCGGTGTCGTCGCGCTCCCGGACTCCGAGATGACCTCGATGCCGGACACCATCGGATCCTCGACGACGGCGTTGAAGCGCAGGTCGAGCGCGTCGTCGACCGAGACGGTGAACTCCTCCACGAGAGCCCGGTTCGCGCCGACACGGCGGGCCACGTCGAGGTCGTCGACCACGAGCCCACCCTCGGCCAAGACGTCGAAGATGCGGTAGCCGGCCGCCTGGAACACGACCTCGGCGAAGTGGAGCCGTACCCGGTAGGGACCGGGGACGGGCACGGAGACCGTGTACCCGGCCATGCCCCAACGGTGCTTCCGGTAGAGATCGTCGTCGGCCGTGTCGGCGATCTCATAGCTCATCGGGCCGGCCGTGCTGCCCCCGAGGTAGTCCCGGTCCGCCAGGAACGTGTTGCCATCGACGACGACCTCGTTGAACGTGCCGGCGCTGATGCGGTAGGCGAACGCCGGTGCCGACGGTGTGGCGGGCGCCGTGGTCGTGGTTGTCGTCGGCCCTCCCATGAGCCACGCGTCGTCGACGTAGCCCGATTCCGTTGATCCGACCTTCGAGAACTCGAACCGCAACGCCACGAACGATGCCTCGGCGGGAGCCGATCCGGCGCATGTCGCCCTGCTCCACGCCGAGTTGCCGGCCGTCACCAGGCCGCCGTTCGTCCGGCTGTGGAACGAGCCGTCGTTTCGGTACCAGTCAAGCTGGCACCTGGCCGACTGCGAAACGCTGCTCCGCAACTGTGCGGACCCTGTGTACGTCGCCCCGGGACTCGCGGGCGCACCGCCGAGGCCGGGTGTCGTCGAGGCCGCCGCGACCCTCGGCTTGCCCTGCTTCCGTGACGTGATCCGCAGCGATCGCTCGCCGGCGTACCGCACCGTCGAGACCGTGCTGATCCTGGCTCCGTCCTGGGCGACGATACCCGAGGTGCCGGCCTCAAAGCCGTTCTGGTTCACCGACAGGAGGTTCCCACCGACGGCCCCGCCGTGCGTGACATGGACGAGCGGCGCCACGATGCCGGCAGCCACCATGGCGGCGCCGATCCGCAGTCCGCGCCGGTGCCGTCGTTGCGACGACGACCGGTCGGTGCTCCCGCCGGTCCGATCCGGCGAGTAAGCGAGGCGAGACGAGGCTTTCGACATGTGCAGGCGTCCTTGTCCGACGGCGTGTGGTGCTTGTGTCTCGACCGTCGGACGAATCGCCTTGAGGACGTCGCGTCGAAACAGCGCCCTTGTCGCGCAGCACGAATCGCACCGGGCCCGGTGCATCCCACCGACGAGGGGGCTGAGGGACTGCGAATGAACTACGGGAGTGAAGAGGCGACGCCGGTATGCCTCGCGGTCGGGAGAAGTCGTTGCCGAGTGAACCGTTCCTGGCCCAACCGAAGCAGACCGGCGTCGCCTCTTCCGAGCGGTGGCTCATTCGCAGGCCCTGAAGCGAAGAAGCCCTCAAGCAGATGCCGGACGCGCCCGATGACCGAGGGTTCCGGCGTTCGCGATGTGGCTCTCCTGACACGGAAGCCGGTCGTCGGGTCAGCGTCTTGGTGGCGCCGTGCCTCCGAAGAACGCTTCGTGCCACACCTCGAGGCACAGAAGGGTCCAGATTCGCATGTGCTCGTTGCGCCGCCCCGAGCGGTGGTCGGCGAGCAGCCGTTCGACCTCGGCGCCGTTGAACAGCCGGCGGGCCAGCGAGCCACCGTCGAGCAGCCGGGCTTGCGCCTCTGCGCGCAGGCCCGTGCGAAACCAGTCGTCGAGCGGCACCCGGAACCCGACCTTGGGGCGGTCCACGATGGCCTGGTCGAGGTAGCGCCTGGCCACCTCCTTGAGGACCCACTTCGCCCGACCGTGGCGGACCTTGACGTCGGTCGGCAGTGAGAACGCCAGCTCGACAAGCAAGTGGTCGAGGAACGGCGGCCGTAGCTCCACGCCGGCAGCCATGCACATGCGGTCACCGCGTTCAAGGAGGTTGTCGGCCAGCCACCCTCGGACGTCGGACCGAAGCAGCCGGTCCACCGGGTCGCCGCCGCCGCATCCCTCGCTGTCCTTCGACCGGTCGACGCCGGCGCCCCGCCTCAGCAGCGCCTGCCGCCCCCGTTCGTCAAAGGGCGCGAACCAGGCGCGGTGGCGCTCCCACTCGTCGCTCGCTCCGAGGGCGCGGAGGACCGCCCTGGGCCGGTCGAACCTCGCCGGTAGTACCCCGTCGGCCGCGGTGGCCAACCACCGACGCAAGCGCGGTGGGGCGGCGTGCGCCAGGGCGACCCATCGCTCCGCCTGGTACTTCGGATAGCCGGCGAAGAGCTCGTCGCTCCCCTCGCCGGACAGGAGGACCTTGACGCTCCCGCGGGCGAGCTCGGCTAGCCGGAACACGGCGATGTCAGCCGGCTCGGAGATCGGACCGTCCCGGTGCCACGTCAGCCGCGACCAGAGGGCGATGAAGTCCGCGGGGCCGACGACGACCTCGTGGTGTCGGGTCCCGAGCGATCGGCTCACCTGGCGGGCGAACGGCAGCTCGTCCGAACGGGGGTCGCCGAAGCCGGCCGAGAAGGTGTCGACCGAGCCTCCTCCACCGCGAGCCCGCGCCATCAGCGCCACGATCAACGAGCTGTCGACGCCACCGCTCAGGAGCGCGCCGACGCCCACGTCCGAGATCAGGGCGTGGTCCACTGCCTCCCGTACCGCGGCATCGACCCGGTCGACCGCCACCGCGGGATCGAGGCCCCGGGCGCCGGCGGAAGGGAGCGTCCAGTACCTCGTCGTCTCGAGGATGCCGTCGCGGCGCACGTGCAGCCAGTGGCCCGGCCGCAGCTTCTTGATGCCGCGGAACAGCGTGTGCGGCGACACCACGGCTCGGTGGGCGAGGTACGTCTCCACGCTCCTCTCGTCGACGGCGACATCGGGGAGGGCAAGGAGGAGGGCCTTGATCTCGGATGCGAACACAAGTCGCTCACCGTCAGCGTGGTAGTAGAGGGGCAGGACGCCCACTCGGTCCCGGAACAGCCACAGGGAGCCGTCGGTTGCGTCGTGGACGGCGTAGGCGAACTGGCCCCGAAGGTCGAGGACCGAGGCCGGGCCACGGTCGGCAAAGGCGGCGAGGATCGTCTCGGTGTCGCCTGCGGTGGCGAACCGATAGCGGAGGCGCTCGCGCAGGCGGCGGTAGTTGAAGATCTCTCCGTTGAACACGATGTGGAATCGTCCATCTCCGGTGCCCATCGGCTGACGAGATCCCTCCACGTCGATGATGGACAGCCTGCGGTGCCCGAACGCCACGTCGCCGCCGACCCACACACCGACGTCGTCCGGACCACGATGCTGAACCCGCTCGGTCATCGCCTCCAGCAGGTCGCGGTCGACGGGCCGGCCGTCGAAGCACCGGATCCCGACGATGCCGCACATACCCCTACCGACCTTCGACCAGCTCGACGAGCCGTCTCGCTCGGTCATCCCACGATGCGCCACCCACCGCCCGCCGCCGTTCGGCCGGGGTGGCGGGTCCGCCGTCCGCCAGGGTTCGTCGGACCTGCTCGACGAACCCATCGGAGTCAGTGGCCCAGCGGACCAGCCCGTCGTAGGTGTGGCCCTCGGGGTAGTCGACGCTCACGACGGGAAGCCCGAGCGCCAGGTACTCCTTCAGCTTGATCGGGTTGCACATGCGGATCCACTCGTTGCGGCGCCAGGGCATGATGGCGACGTCGAACCCGGATCCGTACGAGGGGATCGACTCGTACGGCCGGTAGCCGAGCCAGTGGAGGTTCGGAACGGCGACCAGCCGGTCCATCGGCGAGCCGGCATCGCCGACCAGCACGACGCTGGCGTCGGGAAGCGCCTTGGCGACGTACTCAAGGAGCGCGAAGTCGACCACGTAGTCGTCCAGGCCGCCGAAGAACCCGATCCGTGGACCAGGTATGGCCCGAAGGTCAGCGGGGATCGCCTCCTCCGGCGTGCGCCGGAAGTGGTCGAGGTCGACGCCGTGATCGAGGAACAGGCCGCGCTCGCCGACCACTCCGGCCTCCTCCGCCATCAGCTCCCGGCTCACGTAGAGCACGTGGTCAGCCGAGCGGAGCAATCGCTGCTCCATCGACGCGATCAGGGCCTGGTCCGCTTCCTCGTATGCGGAGTGCTTGTCGGACCGGTTGAAGATCAGGCAGTGCCTGTCCATGCCGTCGACCACGTCGACCGCAGTTGGGATGGTGACGACCAACGCCGGCCGCGTGATCCCCAGGGCTACCGCCGCCAGCCTCACCTGCGCCCGGACGAGCACGGCGTTGAACCTCCGCATGACCGGGCGGCTGTAGAGCGGCAGGATCACCGGCGTCATGACAACGAAGCCCGGGACACCCGGGTCTGGTCGCCGCACCACCTTCGCCACGCTGCGGGCCTTGCGCAGGATGCGCCGGAGCGGCGGGATGCTTCCGGCCGACGAGGGCATCCGCAGCCCGATGCTGTTGACGAAGAGCACCCGGTGCGACCTGGCGATGCGGCGCATCAGCTGAAAGTCAGAATGGGCGCGGTTGTGGTACCACCAGTCCTGGGCGGAGAAGCACACGAGGTCGACCGTTGCCGCAGTGTGGACCAGCCCGGACAGCACCTGGCGGCGTGCCGGCGGCCAGACGAGGGCGGCGAGGGCGGCCCGGTGCTGGGGCCGGGCTGCGCGGAGCAAGTCGTTCAGTGCCAGCGCGAGGCCGAACGCTGCGGACGCCAGGGCTCCGTGACGGCGCCGAAACAGGCGCAGCCGGTTGACGGCCAGAAGGGGATAGAGGGTTGCCGACGACATGGATGCCCCGCCGATGTGGACCGCTCGCGCCTCAGGAACAAACAGCGTCCGGTAGCCACCAGCGCCGGCCCGAAGCGCTAACTCCGTCTCCTCCGAGAACAGGAAGTAGGACTCGTCCCATGCGCCAACGGCCTGGAGGCAGCGCCCAGAGATCATCATGACGGCACCCGTCGCCCAGTCCACGACGCCCGTTCGCTGGTAGACGGAGGCTTCGGTGACCATCTCGCCGAACGCCGCCACCCGCCCTGCCCGCTCGCCACCCAGCAGCGCCTCGCCGAGGGCCCGAAGCACGCTCGGCCGGCGTCGGAGGGAGGGCGCCACTGAGCCGTCCGGCGCCGTCAGCAGCGGGACGGTGATGCCGACACCCGGCCGTCCGAGGTGATCGAGAAGGGCCTGCGCCGACCCGGGCTCGAGGCGAACGTCGGGATTGAGCACGAGCAACGCATCGTCAGGGCCGACGCGGTCCACTACGCGGTTGACGGCCGCGGCGTATCCCAGGTTTCGCTCGTTGCGCACCACGATGGCAGGGGTCTCCGCCCGACGCACGGCGGCGATGGTGGCGTCCTTCGAGTCGTTGTCCACGACGACCACCTCGTACGGTGCCCCGCCGAACGCCGCGGGCAGCGACGCCAGCAGGCCCCCCACCACGGCCTCACTGTCGTAGGTGACTACGACGGCGACGACGCGCCCGGGATGCGAAGGCCTGGTCACGTGCTTCACGCCCGCCGGAACAGCACTGTCGTCACCGTGGTGCGGCCCGACCGGTTCCCCTCGTCGAGCTTGCAGAGCGGCGGGCCGGAGCGCGGCGCAAGTCGCCCGTCAGTCCGTACCGGACTTGCGTGCCGGCGGCGAGGAGTCGCGACCGCCCTCTGCGTCGCTCGGGACGAGATACGGATGCGGGCGCCGGATCGGAACCGGTTCGTCGGGCGAAGCCTCCATACGGGAACGCGATCCCGGTTCGCCCCCCGAAACGGGGGCCGGCGTGGTGGCGGCCGGGGTGGCGG
>JBOGHR010000221.1:0-2962 GCA_050744905.1 Acidimicrobiales bacterium | reverse complement strand
GGCCCGGCGCGTCATTCCAGCGTGCAGCCGCAGGAGTTGACCTCGCGCACCATGACCCCCCGGCCGGTGTCCATGTGGGTCGTGCACGGCATGCAGGGGTCGAAGCTGCGCACCGCCCGCAGCACGTCGAGGCCCTTGACCTGCTCGTCGGGCACGCTCTCGAGCAGCGGCGTGTCGACGATGGCCTGCTCGTAGGGGCCCAGCCCCCCGAACGGGTCCCGCGGGGACGCGTTCATCGTCGACGGCGTGGTGATCTGGTAGTTGAGCAGCCTGCCCTTGTCCATGTGGATGTGGTGGACCAGCCAGCCGCGGCCGGCCTCCCAGAACCCGACGGCGATGCGCTCGTCCTTGGGCACCCGGTAGGGCGTGTGCACCTTGGTCTCGCCCCGCCGCCAGTACTCCAGGGCCTTGAGCATGCAGTTCATGCCGATGGCGGCGGTGAAGGCCATGGCGTAGGCCCGTCCCCGGTTGCGCTCCAGGGCGTTGAGGGTGCGCGGGACCTTCCAGAACAGCTCCTCCTCGGGCAGGCCGTGGCGGGGCATGACCATGCGCAGGCCGTCGCCGGTGGCCTGGAGGAAGGGGTTCTCGGGCGTGTCGGCGGCCAGCGCCGTGGTCCACATGCGCCCGTAGGCCCCGGTCTCCACCGTCCGGCGGTCCCAGCGGGGGGCCGTGGCCCAGGTGTACTTGCCCCGGAAGTCGGTGGCCATGGGCTTGGGGATGGTGGTCTTGTTCCACGGGTGGTTGGGCGAGATGGGGTTGCCCAGGGGGTCGGTGCGGAAGCGCTGGGCGCCAGTCCCGGTCCAGTCGTCGTAGAAGGAGTGGTCGACGAACTCCTCGAAGCCCATGTTGATGTGGGTCAGGTCGGTCGTGACCAGCTTGCCGTCCATGACGATGCCGGGCTTGGACCACCGCCGGTTCCCCCACGCGTCGGCGTTGGTGTAGGTGGCGTCGTAGGCCTCCGAGTCGTCCCAGATGCCGGTCTGGGCGAGGTTGATCTCCCTGGCGCCCACCTGCTCGTAGGCCGGGTTGGCGTCGAGGAAGAAGTCGCACAGGTCGTCCCAGATGCGGCAGATGACCTTGCAGAAGTCGAAGATCTTGCCCAGCTGGGTGTAGTACTCGTTGAACGACGAGGTGGAGATGGTGGTGGTGACGCCGCCGGGGGCCAGCGTCGAGGGGTGCGGGTACTTGCCGTACATCAGCATGCACATGATCCGCCCCACCCGGGTCCACTCCAGGGCCTCCAGGTAGATCTGGCCCGTGAGGGGGTTGAGGGCGTCCATGATGTCCTTGATGGTGCGGTACCCGTGCACGTCACCGTGGGGGGCGAGGGTCTTCTCGGCCCGGGTCACCAGCTCGGGGTTGGTGACCGACACCAGCGCCGTGGAGTAGTCGGGACCGGCCAGCAGGCCCAGGTGAAGCGGGTGGTCGTAGAACATCTCGCCCACCTCGCCCAGGTTGCGCACCTCGGTGCCGAGGGGCGGCGGGACGATGCCGAAGGCCATGTCGAGGCCCAGCGACGACACCGTGGCGTGCACGCCGCCGCACACGCCGCACGCCCGCGAGCTGATGTCGATGGCGTCGCGGGGGTCGCGGCCCTGGAGGATCAGCTCGTAGCCCCGGAACAGCATGGCCCGGGAGTGGGCCTCGACCGCCACCCGGTTCTCCAGGTCGAGCACGCAGTGGATGGCCAGGGCGCCGGCCACCCGGGTCATGGGGTCGATGTTCCAGTCCCGCAGGCGGGGCGGGGCGGCCAGCTGGGCGCCGGGGCCGTCGTGGCGCCGGACGTAGCTGCGGGGCCGTGCCGGGGAGACGGCATACGGGTTGCCTGCGCCTTGGCGCAGGAACGCCTTCCCGTCCGCGTCGAAGTCGATGGGGAGGTTCTTGAAGCACATGGCGTCCTCCTGCCGCACAACGCTCCGGCCGGAGGACACGGGGCCGGGTTGCGGCCAGGTACCGTCCCGGCCGGCCTCATTATGCTGAACAACTATAGGTTGGCTGCCTCTAGATGGTACGCCTCCTCGGACGGCCCGACAACGCCCTGCCGGCGGTGGCGGCGCACGTTCCCACCTGGCGGCGCGCCCGCCCCGGGCCAGAAGCTGCTCGTGTGCTCGGCCCAGCCCGGCTCGCCATCGCGACAGGCGCTCGACTCCTCGCCACCTGGGCGTCCGCACCCGAGGCCGCCGCGATCGACGTGCGAGGGGAGCGAGGAGCAGGGGGTCGCCCGGCGCACGCACGGCACCGAGGCCGATCGCCAGGACGGGCGACCGGCGAAGCCGTCACAACAGGCTGGCGGCCGCCTCCTGGACGGCGGCGACGATGGGCTCCCAGTCGGCGCCCGGCGCGCGGGTGACGGTGACGAAGTCGTTCACGCCGAACAGGGCGGCCACCCCGGGGGCGGCGAAGACCGCCTCGGCGAAGGGATGGCCCGCCGCGTCGGCCGCCTTGTCGAAGCTCAGGGTTGACGGCAGCGTCACGTCCAGCTGGAAGCGCAGGGCGTTGGGGTTGGGCGAGGGGGCGGGGACGGCGGTGGGCATGCCGGATCGTACCGAGCGCAGCGGTGGCGGGGCCCCGGCGGCGGGGCGACGGTAGATTCGGGCCCGTGAACGGCCGGTACTGGGTCGAGACCCTCGGGTGCCCCAAGAACGCGGTGGACTCCGACAAGCTGGCCGGCACGCTGGCCGCCGATGGGATGGAGCCGGCCCCGTCGGCGGGGGAGGCCGATCTCGTCGTGGTCAACACCTGCGCGTTCGTGGAGGCGGCCCGCCAGGAGTCGGTGGACACGATCCTGTCCCTGGCCGAGGCCCGGGCCGACGGCGCCCGCCTGGTGGTGACCGGCTGCCTGGCCGAGCGCTACGGCGACCAGCTGGCCCGGGCCCTGCCCGAGGCCGACCTGGTGGCCGGCTTCGGCGTCCCCGTCACCCTGGGCCGGCGCGCCGACCGACCGGCCGGCGTGCCCCGGGAC
>JBOGHR010000220.1:0-2472 GCA_050744905.1 Acidimicrobiales bacterium | reverse complement strand
AGCCCACGCACCTGCATGCGGTGAAGCTCACGATCGGAGGCACGGCGCACACGTCTGACCTGCCGCCGGGCCCGCCACAGAGACAACGGGTGGAGCAGGTTCCACACCCAGGCGCCGAGCGCGACGCGGGCCCGCCGGGGCCGGCCTGTCACCAGGCCGCCAGCGGCCTGCACAACGCTGAGGGCGAACGCCTGGGGCGCGATCCGCAGCAGGTCGAGGCGGCTCGAACAGGAGAGCAGCGCCCGGACGCGATAGCGGGCCTGGTCCCGGGGACCGGCCCACGACTGGCCGTCGCGCCGGACCCTGGCGTCGGTTGCCACCAGCACCCGCGAGCCGGCAGCGTGGGCGCGCCAGCAGAGGCCCAGCTCGTCGTTGGGCGACCCAATCGCCTCGTCGAACCCGCCCATGGCTGCGAACCGGTCCGCACGCACCAGAGTGAACCCGGCAGGAAACGCGAACACCTCACGCACGCCATCGTGTTGCCCCTGATCCAGCTCGCGGCGTTCGACCAGCGGCATCGTCGTGCCCACCCGGTCCACGCCAAGGCCGACGTGCAGCAGGCGCCGGGGGTCGTCCTGGGCCACGAACTTGGGCCCGACGACGTCGGCCTCCCACTCGGTGGAGGCCGCGACGAGTGCGCTCACGGCCCCCGTGTCCGGGAGGACGTCGTCGTGGCAGAACACGAAGAACTCGGCCCGGCGGGCCTGCGGCCGGTCAGGATCGAGGACGTGGTTGGCGGCGGTGGCGAAGTCCTCGGGACCGGGCACCTGCAGCACCCGGGCCGCGGGCAGCGCGGCACCGACCCGGTCAGCGGTGCCGTTCACGCCGGTGACGTCGATGACCAGCACGGACAGCTCGGGGTAGTCCTGCTCGGCTAGCGCCCCCAGCAGGACTTCGAACCGGTCCGCGTGCAGTCCGTGCGTGACCACGACCGCCAGAACCGGCGGGCAGGCGAGCGGTTGCTCCTCCGATTCCACGACGAGGCGGAGGGTACCGAAGCGCCGGTTCACAGCCGCGGACCCCCGGCCCGCCCGAGGTCATCCGCAGTGGGCCGCCCTACTAGCCTCCGGTGCGTGCCGCGGCCGTCGACCGACGAGATCTCGAGGAGGGTCGAGAATACGGTGTACACGGCGGTCGGGCTGGGGATCCTCGGCTTCCAGCACCTGCAGGTGCAGCGGCAGCAACTCAAGCGGGCTATCCAGAACGCCTGGAAGAAGCCGAAGCGCTGACGGCGATGCGTCGCCGTTGACCTCCCGCCCTGCACGGCGTGGGCCGGTCGAACCCACCTGACGCCGTTGACGCCGGCTCACGTTCGCGGGTCGCGGGCATGAGTCGACGACCCCCTACGATGAGCGGCCGTGAGAGCGCTCGTCACCGGAGCCGGGGGCTTTGTCGGCGTCCACCTCGTCCGCCACCTAGAGGAACGCGGCGACGAGGTCATCCAGCTGGAGCGGGCCGTCGACGGCATCGACATCACCGACGCGCCCGAGATCACCGACGCCGTGCTCTCGGCCAAGCCGACGGCCGTCTACCACCTGGCCGGTGCCGCCGATGTCGGGGGCAGCTGGGACACGCCCCACGAGACGTTCCTGGCCAACGCGGTGGGCACGCTCAACGTGCTCGGGGCCAGCCGCGAGGCGGGCGCGGAGCGGGTCCTTGCCGTCAGCAGCGCCGACGTGTACGGCCGGGTGACCGAGGACGAGTTGCCCATCGACGAGGCGCAACCCCTGAGGCCGGTTTCCCCGTACGCCGCCTCCAAGGTGGCCGCCGACGCATTGGCCCAGCAAGCCTGGCTCGGGCACCGACTGCCGGTGATACGGGTGCGCGCCTTCAATCACCTCGGCCCCGGCCAGACGGACCGCTTCGTCGCGCCGTCGCTGGCGGCCCGCATCGCTCGCAACGAGCGGGACGGGGGTGACGAGATCCCCATCGGCAACACGGCACCGAGGCGGGACGTGACCGACGTCCGCGACGTCGTCCGCGCCTACCGCCTCCTGATCGAGCATGGCGAGCCGGGCGAGGTCTACAACGTCTGCCGGGGCCGGGCGGTCTCCGTCCGGGAGATCGCCGACCTGCTGCTTGCGATGGCCAACCGACCGATGCGGCTGGTGAGCGATCCGGCCCTGCAGCGCCCGGTCGACATTCCCGTGTTGGTCGGCGACAACACGCGTCTCGCACGCGCCACCGGCTGGTCCCCGACGATCCCACTCGAACAGACCCTTGCCGACGTGCTCGCCGACTGGCGATCGCGTCTGGGCGGCTGACAACCTGACCGGCTACCCCACCTAGGAGACCACATCGTGACCAAGCGAGCGCTCGTCACCGGCATCACCGGTCAGGACGGCTCCCACCTGGCCGAGCTGCTGTTGGACAAGGGCTACGAGGTGCTGGGCATGGTCCGGCGGACCAGCACGGTCAACTGGGAGCGGATCGGCCACCTTCAGGACCGCATCACCTTCGTGCACGGCGACC
>JBOGHR010000219.1:0-4817 GCA_050744905.1 Acidimicrobiales bacterium | reverse complement strand
ATCCTGGGGCGGCTGCACCACGATTCGACCGACGGTCAGCTGCTGGTCGGAACCGACGGCAAGGCCACCCTGTTCGACGGCCGCAGCGGCACCGCCTACGACCGTCCCATCACCGTCGGCTACGTCTACATCCTGAAACTGGCGCACCTGGTCGACGACAAGATCCACGCCCGCTCGACCGGCCCTTACTCGATGATCACGCAGCAGCCCCTGGGCGGTAAGGCCCAGTTCGGCGGTCAGCGCCTCGGCGAGATGGAGGTGTGGGCCCTGGAGGCCTACGGCGCCGCCTATGCCCTCCAGGAGCTGCTCACCATCAAGTCCGACGACGTCCTCGGCCGAGTGAAGGTCTACGAGGCCATCGTCAAGGGCGAGAACATCCCCGAGCCGGGCATCCCCGAGTCGTTCAAGGTCCTCATCAAGGAGATGCAGTCCCTGTGCCTGAACGTGGAGGTGCTCTCCACCACGGGCGAGGAGATCGAGATGCGCGACCTCGACGAGGACGTGTTCCGGACGGCGGAGGAGCTGGGCATCGACATCAGCCGACCTGAACGCGGGTCGGACGAGGAGGACGAGCGGCGCGCCGCCGAGAGGGCCTCGCGATTCTGACCCCGCCGGCCACCCCCGTGCGAAGCACCCCTCTGGATGGCGGGCGAAGGGATTGAGAGCGGGAGAACGGCCGGCTCTGCCGGCCGGTCGGAGCACATTCGAACTCGCCCGAACGGAGCGAGCGAAGCGAGCGAGTGAGGGCGAAACATGCTGGACGTGAACGACTTCGAGCAGTTGCGGATCGGGCTGGCCACGGCGGACTCGATCCGGACGTGGTCGAACGGCGAGGTGAAGAAGCCGGAGACCATCAACTACCGCACGCTGCGGCCCGAGAAGGACGGGCTGTTCTGCGAGAAGATCTTCGGTCCGACCAAGGACTGGGAGTGCTACTGCGGCAAGTACAAGCGGGTGCGCTTCCGGGGCATCATCTGCGAGCGCTGCGGCGTCGAGGTCACCCGCTCCAAGGTCCGCCGCGAGCGCATGGGCCACATCGAGCTGGCCGCGCCGGTCGTGCACAGCTGGTACCTGCGGGGCACCCGGTCGTGGCTGGCCTACCTGCTCATGGGCATCGACCCCCGCGAGGAGCTGAAGGCCAAGCAGCTGGAGAAGGTCATCTACTTCGCCGCCAACCTGGTCACCTGGGTGGACGAGGAGAAGCGCCACGACGACCTGCCCAACATCGAGGTCGAGCTGGCCGAGGAGCTGGCCGAGATCTCCAAGGCCCGGGACCTGGAGATCGACCGGCGGTTCAAGGCCCTGGAGGACGAGGTCGCCGAGCTGGAGAAGGCGGGCGCCAAGGACTCCGAGATCCGCTCCAAGCAGAAGGCGGCCGAGAAGGAGGTCGCCGGCCTGCGGGACCGGGGCCAGGCCGAGCTGGAGCTGGTGCAGCGGGCCTTCGACGAGTTCAAGGCCCTGCACGGGCGCAAGATCATCGAGGACGAGCTGCTCTGGCGCGAGCTCAAGGACCGCTGGGGCGACTACTTCGAGGGCGGCATGGGGGCCGAGGCCATCGCCCGCCTCATCGCCCGCATCGACTTCGACGAGGAGGAGATCAAGCTCCGCGAGGCCATCGACGCCGCCGACGGGCGCCGGCCGCTGTCGGTCCAGCGCAAGCAGAAGGCCATCAAGCGGCTCAAGATCGTCACCGCCTTCAACCGGCGGGACGACAACGGCAGGCGGTCCAACGACCCCAGGGCCATGATCCTCGACGCCGTGCCGGTGATCCCGCCCGAGCTGCGGCCCATGGTCCAGCTCGACGGCGGCCGGTTCGCCACCTCGGACCTCAACGACCTGTACCGGCGGGTCATCAATCGCAACAACCGGCTCAAGCGGCTGCTGGACCTGGGCGCGCCCGAGATCATCGTCAACAACGAGAAGCGCATGCTCCAGGAGGCGGTCGACGCCCTGTTCGACAACGGCCGGCGGGGCCGGCCGGTCACCGGGCCCGGCAACCGCCCGCTCAAGTCGCTGTCCGACATGCTCAAGGGCAAGCAGGGCCGGTTCCGCCAGAACCTGCTGGGCAAGCGGGTGGACTACTCGGGCCGCTCCGTCATCGTGGTCGGCCCCACCCTCAAGCTCCACCAGTGCGGGCTGCCCAAGCAGATGGCCCTGGAGCTGTTCAAGCCGTTCGTGATGAAGCGCCTGGTGGACACCGAGCTGGCCCAGAACATCAAGTCGGCCAAGCGCATGGTGGAGCGGCGCCGGGCCCAGGTCTGGGACGTGCTCGAGGAGGTCATCAACGAGCACCCGGTGCTGCTGAACCGGGCGCCCACCCTGCACCGCCTCGGCATCCAGGCCTTCGAGCCGGTGCTGGTGGAGGGCAAGGCCATCCAGATCCACCCCCTCGTGTGCGCCGCGTTCAACGCCGACTTCGACGGCGACCAGATGGCCGTGCACCTGCCGCTGTCGGCCGAGGCCCAGGCCGAGGCCCGCATCCTCATGCTGTCGGCCAACAACATCCTCTCGCCGGCCACCGGCCGGCCCATCACCGTGCCGTCCCACGACATGGTCTTCGGCGCCTACTACCTCACCCTCGACGACGCGGGGGCCAAGGGCGAGGGCCGGGTGTTCCGCCACCTCTACGAGGTCCAGCAGGCCTACGAGGCGGGCGACGTCGGCCTGCACGCCCAGGTCCGCCTCCGCACGCCCGTCCCCCCCGGCGACGGCGAGGGGCCGGACTACGTGGAGGAGCTCACCACCCCGGGCCGGCTGCTGTTCCGTGAGGCCCTGCCCGCCAGCTTCGAGAAGGTCAACGAGCTGGTGTCCAAGCGGGGCCGCAGCGTCGCCTCCATCGTCGAGGAGATCGCCGACAACTACCCCAAGGTGGAAGTCGCCGGGTGCCTCGACAAGGTGAAGGACCTGGGCTTTCGCTATGCCACCCAGTCGGGGCTCACCATCTCGATCGACGACGTGAAGACGCCGCCCGAGAAGGCCGCCATCCTCGACCGCCACGAGAAGGAGGCGGAGAAGGCGGAGAACCAGTTCAAGCGGGGCATCATCACCGACGACGAGCGGCGCCAGAAGGAGATCGAGATCTGGACCTCGGCCAACACCGAGGTGGGCCGGGCCATGGACCGCACCCTGGCCACCATGAAGTTCAACCCGCTGGACATGATGGTGAACTCCGGCGCCCGGGGCAACGCCCAGCAGGTGCGCCAGATCGCCGGCATGAAGGGGCTGGTGTCCAACCCCCGGGGCGAGATGATCCCCCGGCCCATCAAGTCCTCGTTCCGCGAGGGCCTGTCGGTGCTGGAGTACTTCATCTCCACCCACGGAGCCCGCAAGGGCCTGGCCGACACCGCCCTGCGGACGGCCGACTCCGGGTACCTCACCCGACGCCTGGTCGACGTCGCCCAGGAGCTCATCATCAGGGAGGAGGACTGCGGGACCACCCGGGGGATCTGGCTGGAGGGCGTCGGCTCCGACCAGCCCAACCGCCGGGCCTACCTGGAGACCCGGCTGTTCGGCCGGGTGCTGGCCGAGGCGGCCGGCGGCCTCCCGGCCGGCACCGACATCGGCGACGAGGAGTTGGCCACCCTCCGCGACGACCCCGACGTCAGCCGGGTCCGGGTGCGCACCGTGCTCACCTGCGAGTCTGTGCAGGGCATCTGCGCCACCTGCTACGGGCGGTCGCTGGCCACCCTCAAGGGCATCGAGCTGGGCGAGGCGGTGGGCGTCATCGCCGCCCAGTCCATCGGCGAGCCGGGGACCCAGCTCACCATGCGGACGTTCCACACCGGCGGCATCGCCGGCGAGGACATCACCCACGGCCTGCCCCGCGTCGTGGAGCTGTTCGAGGCCCGCACGCCCAAGGGCGCAGCCGTCCTGGCCCGCACGTCGGGCGTGGTGCGCATCGCCGACGAGGAGACGGGCCGGCGCATCACCATCGTGGGCGACGACGGGACGGAGGACACCTACAACGTCTCCCAGCGGGCCCACCTGGAGGCGGCGGACGGCTCGGAGGTGGTGGCCGGCGACTCGCTGGTCGAGGGGCCCAAGGACCCCAAGGAGCTGCTCGAGATCAAGGGCATCCGCGAGACCCAGCAGTACCTGGTCGAGGAGGTCCAGAAGGTCTACCGGGACCAGGGCGTGTCGATCCACGACAAGCACATCGAGCTGATCGTGCGCCAGATGCTGCGCCGGGTGTCGGTGGCCGAGCCGGGCGACGCCACCTTCCTGCCCGGCGAGCGGGTCGACTCCCGCATCTACGCCGACACCAACCGGGAGCTGGTCCAGGCCGGCAAGCGCCCGGCCGAGGGCCGGCCCGAGCTCATGGGCATCACCAAGGCGTCGCTGGCCACCGAGTCGTGGCTGTCGGCCGCCTCCTTCCAGGAGACGACCCGGGTCCTCACCGAGGCCGCCATCGAGGGCAAGTCCGACCTGCTCTACGGGCTGAAGGAGAACATCATCATCGGCAAGCTCATCCCCGCCGGCACGGGGATGACCCGCTACCGGGAGTTCGACCTGGAGGCGCCCGACTACGAGCCCATGGCGGGCTGGTCGTCGGACTCCGACACCGAGGACCTGGCCGCCTGGCTGGCCAACATCGGGTCCAGCGCCGTCCCCGCCGGCGGGGGTGACGGCGGGGCCTCGCCGTCGTGGCTCCAGCCCGCCCCCGCCCCCCCCGAGGGCGACGGCGGCGGGTTCGACGGCGGCGACGCCGGCTGACCGACGGCCGAGGAAGGACAGGGCGGATCCAACTCGACCGAATGGAGTGAGCGAAGCGAACGAATGAGGTCGAGGATCTAGCGGGGGGGGGGGGGGGGGGGGGG
>JBOGHR010000218.1:0-7334 GCA_050744905.1 Acidimicrobiales bacterium | reverse complement strand
GTACGTGATCATGTACGCGGCGAAGTAGATGACCTTCTCCAGGTCCTTCGGCGCGATGTCCAGCAGGTAGCCCAGCCGGCTCGGGACGCCCTTGAAGTACCAGATGTGGGTCACCGGGGCGGCGAGCTCGATGTGCCCCATCCGCTCGCGGCGGACCTTGGCACGGGTCACCTCGACGCCGCAGCGCTCACAGATGATGCCCTTGAACCGGACGCGCTTGTACTTGCCGCAGTAGCACTCCCAGTCCCGGGTCGGGCCGAAGATCTTCTCGCAGAAGAGCCCGTCCCGCTCCGGCTTGAGCGTGCGGTAGTTGATGGTCTCCGGCTTCTTCACCTCACCGTTCGACCACGTCCGAATCGAATCAGCCGTCGCCAACCCGATCCGCAACTGCTCAAAATCATTGACGTCCAACAAGCCCAGTACCTCTTCTCTCTTCTTCTCTCAGATCTCGATGCAGGACGTGTGGTGCGTGTCGCCAGCCACCGGTCAGAACCGAGAAGCCCGCTCCGCTGCCCGCCGCTCATCCTCCTCGTCAGACCCGCGCTCGGGCCGCGAAATGTCGATCCCCAACTCCTCAGCCGTACGGAACACGTCCTCGTCGAGGTCCCGCATCTCGATCTCCTCACCCGTGGTCGACAGCACCTCCACGTTGAGGCACAACGACTGCATCTCCTTGATGAGGACCTTGAACGACTCGGGGATGCCCGGCTCGGGGATGTTCTCGCCCTTGACGATGGCCTCGTAGACCTTGACCCGGCCGAGGACGTCGTCGGACTTGATGGTGAGCAGCTCCTGGAGGGCGTAGGCCGCGCCGTAGGCCTCCAGGGCCCACACCTCCATCTCGCCGAAGCGCTGGCCGCCGAACTGCGCCTTCCCGCCCAGGGGCTGCTGGGTGATCATGGAGTAGGGGCCGGTGGAGCGGGCGTGGATCTTGTCGTCCACCAGGTGGGCGAGCTTCAGGATGTAGACGTAGCCCACGGTGATGGGGTTGTCGTACGGCTGGCCCGTGCGCCCGTTGAACAGCGTGGCCTTGCCATCGACGCCGATGAGGCGCCGCCCGTCGTTGCTCTCGGCGTTGAGGGTGCCGAAGATGTGCTGGATCGTCGGCGTGCGGCCGGTCTTGTCCTCCTCGTCCCAGTGGGCGCCGTCGAAGACGGGCGTCGACACCCACACGGCGGGCTCGGTGAGCGGCCGGGTCTTGGTCTCCGTGCCCCGCACCGGCTCCACGGCGTGGTCGGCGCCCTCCCAGCCCCAGCGGGCGGCGTAGCCCAGGTGGGCCTCCAGGACCTGGCCCACGTTCATGCGGCTGGGAACGCCGAAGGGGCTGAGGATGATGTCGATGGGCGTGCCGTCGGCCAGGAACGGCATGTCCTCCACGGGGAGGATCTTGGAGATGACGCCCTTGTTGCCGTGGCGGCCGGCGAGCTTGTCGCCCTCGCTGATCTTGCGCTTCTGGGCGACGTAGACCCGGACCAGCTGGTTGACGCCCGGCGGCAGCTCGTGGGCGTCCTCCCGGGAGAACACCCGCACGTCGATGACCTTGCCCGACTCGCCGTGGGGGACCTTGAGGCTGGTGTCGCGCACCTCGCGGGCCTTCTCGCCGAAGATCGCCCGCAACAGGCGCTCCTCGGGGGTCAGCTCGGTCTCGCCCTTGGGGGTGACCTTGCCCACCAGCACGTCGCCGGGGCCGACCTCGGCGCCCACCCGGATGATGCCGCGCTCGTCGAGGTCCTTCAGGATCTCCTCGGAGAGGTTGGGGATGTCCCGGGTGATCTCCTCGGCGCCCAGCTTGGTGTCGCGGGCGTCGACCTCGTGCTCCTCGATGTGGATGGACGTGAGGACGTCGTCGCGCACCAGGCGCTCGGAGAGGATGATGGCGTCCTCGAAGTTGTAGCCCTCCCACGGCATGAAGGCGACGAGCAGGTTCTTGCCCAGGGCCAGCTCGCCGTTGTGGGTGGACGGCCCGTCGGCCAGGACGTCGCCGGCGGCGACCTTGTCGCCTTCCTCGACCAGGGAGCGATGGTTGATGCAGGTGTTCTGGTTGGACCGGCGGAACTTGGCCAGGCGGTACACCTTGCGCCCGACCGAGCCGCCGTACTCCACGGTGATGTGGTCGCCGGTGACCTCGGTGACGGTGCCGTCGGCCTCGGCGAGGATCACGTCGCCGGCGTCGCGGGCGGCCCGCCCCTCCACGCCGGTGCCGATGTACGGCGCCTCGGGGCGCAGCAGGGGGACGGCCTGCTTCTGCATGTTGGCGCCCATCAGGGCCCGGTTGGCGTCGTCGTGCTCGATGAAGGGGATCAGGGCGGTGGACACCGACACGATCTGCTTGGGCGACACGTCCATGAGGTCCACCTCCGAGGGCGGAACGAAGTCGACCTCGGTGCTCGACCCGTACGACGTGGTGGTGGCGCCCACCCGCACGCCGGCGCCCTGGGGGCCGCGGCGCACGAGCACCCGGTCCTCGGTGAAGCGGCCGTCGTCGTCGAGGCCGGCGTTGGCCTGGGCGATGACGTGCTCCTCCTCCTCGTCGGCGGCCAGGTACCGGACCTCGTCGGTGACCCGCCCGTCGACCACCGTGCGGTAGGGCGTCTCGATGAAGCCGTACTCGTTGATGCGGCCGTAGGTGGCCAGGTGGCCGATGAGGCCGATGTTGGGGCCCTCCGGGGTCTCGATGGGGCACATGCGCCCGTAGTGGGAGCTGTGCACGTCCCGCACCTCGAAGCCGGCCCGCTCCCGGCTGAGGCCGCCGGGGCCCATGGCCGACAGGCGCCGCTTGTGGGTGAGGCCCGACAGCGGGTTCACCTGGTCCATGAACTGCGACAGCTGGCTGGTGCCGAAGAACTCCTTGATGGCGGCGACCACGGGGCGGATGTTGATGAGGGTCTGGGGCGTGATGGCCTCGACGTCCTGGGTGGTCATGCGCTCGCGCACAACCCGCTCCATGCGCGACAGGCCGACGCGGACCTGGTTCTGGATCAGCTCGCCGACCGAGCGGATGCGGCGGTTGGCGAAGTGGTCCTGGTCGTCCAGCCGGTAGCCGGGCTCGCCGTTGGCCAGGTGCAGCATGTAGGTGGAGGCGGCCAGCAGCTCGCTCGGGCTCAGCACGCCCTGCCCCTCGGCAGGGCGCTCCGGGTCCAGGCCGAGGATGGCCGACGCCTTGTCGATCTCGGGGCCGAGCTTGCGGTTGAGCTTGTAGCGGCCGACCCGGGTGAGGTCGTAGCGCTTGGGGTTGAAGAAGGCGTTCTCGAAGTAGGCCCGGGCCGACTCGACCGACGGCGGCTCGCCGGGACGGGCCCGCTTGTAGATCTCGAGCAGGGCGTCCTCCCGGGTGGGGGCCAGCTCCTTGTCCTTGGCCCACTGGCCCTCGAGGAAGTCGAAGTGCCCGACGAAGCGGTCGAGCAGGCCGGGGTGGCTCTCCTCGTCGTAGCCCAGGGCGCGCAGCAGCACGAACAGGCTGAGCCGGCGCTTGCGGGCCACCCGGGTGCCGGCCGTGATGTCCTTGCCCGGCTTGGCCTCCACGTCGAACTCGATCCACTCCCCCCGGTAGGGGTGGATGGTGCCGGTGACGACGGTCTTGAGGTCCCGACCGGGCTGGAAGATGACGCCCGGGCTGCGCACCAGCTGGGACACCACCACCCGCTCGGTGCCGTTGATGACGAAGGTGCCCTTGTCCGTCATCATCGGGAAGTCCCCCATGAAGACGGTCTGCTCCTTGATCTCGCCGGTCTGCGCGTTCATGAAGCGGGCCCGCACGAAGATGGGCGCCGAGAAGGTCATGTCCTTCTCCTTGCACTCCTCGACGCTGAACTTGGGCGGCGGGCGCAGGTCCTGGTCGGTGGGGTCGAACTCCAGCTCGAGGCGGAGCTGGCCGGTGAAGTCCTCGATGGGGCTGATGTCCCTGAAGGTCTCCGCCAGCGCGGTGTCGAGGAACCAGCGGAACGAGTCCCGCTGGATGGCGATCAGGTCCGGGAGGGGAAGGACCTCGTCGAGGTTGGCGAAGGACAGACGTTCCCGGGCGGCGGAACGAGACGGCAAGGTCGACTCCTCAGGTGACGAAGGGTGACCGGGCGCGCTCCGGCAGGGGCGACGACTGCTGGGCGCGAGCGGGCGAGCACGGCAACCGCTCATTGTACGCGCAGGCAGCGGCGAACACAATCCCGCCGACAGGCTCCGGAAAAGCGTAAGGCGAGCGCCCGCCCCCGTCAAGGGTCTCCACGGGCGCCCGGTGCGGCGCGAGCGCCTACTTGACCTCGACGGTGGCGCCGGCCGCCTCCAGCTGGGCCTTGGCCTTCTCGGCGTCGTCCTTGCTGGCCCGCTCCAGGACGGGCTTGGGGGCGCCGTCCACCAGGTCCTTGGCCTCCTTGAGCCCCAGGCTGGTGAGCGAGCGCACCTCCTTGATGACCTGGATCTTCTTCTCGCCGGCGGCCACCAGGACGACGTCGAACTCGTCCTTCTCCTCGACCTCCGGGGCGGCCTCCGCCCCGCCGCCGGCGGGCGCGGCCACCGCCATGGGGGCGGCGGCGGTGACGCCGAAGCGCTCCTCGAACTCCTTGAGCAGCTCGCTCAGCTCGATGACGGTCATCCCGGCGATGGCGTCGAGGATCTCTTCCTTGGTGGCCATGGTTCAGCTCTCCTGTGCAGGTTCGGTCGGGGGGGAGGGTTCGGCGGCGGCATCGGTCGGCGCCTCGGCGGCGGCCTCGGCGGGCGGTCCGCCCTTGGTGTCGATCAGCGCCTTGAGGCCGTAGGCGAAGTTGCGGGGCAGGGCCTGGAGCAGGCCGGCGAGCTGCACCATGGGGGCGGCGAAGGCGCCCGCCACCCGGGCGAGGAGGACCTGCCGGGGCGGCAGGTCGGCCAGGGCGGTGGTGTCGGCCGACGACAGCACGCTGGTGCCCAGCAGCCCCCCCTTCACCACCAGGCTGGGATGGGTGCGGGCGAAGTCCCGGAGGGCCTTGGCCACCTCGGCGGCGTCGCCGTCCACGAAGGCGATGGCGGTGGGCCCGGTGAGCATGGGCTGGAGGTCGTCGAGGCCCAGGTCGCGGGCGGCGAAGCCCACCAGGGTGTTCTTGTACACCTTGTAGGAGCCGCCGGCGGCGGTCAGGGACCGGCGCAGGGCCGAGAGGTCCTTGACCGACAGGCCCCGGTACTCGGTGAGGATCGCCGCGCTGGCCGCGCCGAGGCGCTCTCGCACCTCGTCGACGACGGCGACCTTCTCCGGCCTCGGGTTGTCCAACGCTGCACCTCCTCGAACCAGCGACGAAAGAAAACGGGCGCCCGGCCGCACGCGCCGAACGCCCTGGGTCCCAGGAGGTTCGCCTCGTCGGGCGGGCCCAGGCGGCCCTTTACGCGCCCGGGGGCGCACCAGAGGTCTGCGGCGACGGGTGAAGTTGTCGGGGCGACGGTACTACGACGCGGCCGCCCCTGCGAGCTCGTCGTCGGGCACCCTCGCCCGGTTGGGGTCGACCTTGATGCCGGGCCCCATGGTGGTGGTCAACGTCACCGACCTGACGTAGCGCCCCTTGGAGGCGGCCGGCTTGGCCCGGTGGAGCTCCTCGATGACGGCCCGGGCATTCTGGAGGAGGGCCGCCGGGGAGAACGAGACCTTGCCGATGGGCACGTGGACGTTCCCGTACTTGTCGGTGCGGTACTCGACCCGCCCACCCTTGAACTCGGTCACGGCCCGGCCCACGTCGGGCGTCACGGTGCCCGTCTTGGGGTTGGGCATGAGGCCCCGGGGGCCGAGGATGCGGCCCAGGCGGGCCACCTGGGCCATGAGGTCCTGGGTGGCGATGGCCACGTCGAAGTCCAAGAACCCGCCCTGGACCCGGGCCACCAGGTCGTCGGCGCCCACCACGTCGGCGCCGGCGGCCCGGGCCTCCTCGGCCGCCGCCCCGGCGGCGAACACCACCACCCGCACGTCCTTGCCGGTGCCGGCGGGCAGCGCCACCGTGCCCCGGACGATCTGGTCGGCCCGGCGGGGGTCGACGCCCAGGCGCACGGCCAGCTCGACCGTCTCGTCGAAGCGGGTGCGGGGCAGGGTCTTCAGGATGTCGACGGCCTCGCCCGGGGTGTGCAGGCGCTGGCGGTCGTAGCGCCGGGCGGCGTCGCTGTATCGCTTCCCTCGTGTCGGCAACGGATGCCTCCCTCTCGGAGTCGGGGTGGAGCCGGGCGGGCGAGGTGGTCCCGTGGCCCGGCCGGACGGGCTACTTGACGGCGATCCCCATCGACCGGGCGGTGCCGGCCACCTGGCGCTTGGCCGCCTCCAGGTCGTTGGCGTTGAGGTCGGGCATCTTGGTCCGGGCGATCTCGGCCAGCTGCGCGTCGGTGATGACGCCGACGCCGGTCCGGCCCGGGGTGACCGAGCCCTTCTCGACGCCGGCCGCCTGGCGCAGGAGCACCGGGGTCGGCGGGGTCTTGAGGACGAAGGTGAACGACCGGTCCTCGAAGACAGTGATCTCCACGGGGATGACGCTCCCCCGCTGGCTCTCGGTGGCGGCGTTGTACTGCTTGCAGAACTCGGGCGTGGACACGCCGTGGGGGCCCAGGGCGGTGCCCACCGGCGGCGCCGGCGTGGCGGCTCCCGCCGGGAGCTGGATCTTGACGATGGCGGCGACGCGCTTCTTCCCCATGGTGGGTCCCCTCTTCCTCCTGCGGCGCCCTAGAGCTTGGCGACCTGGGCGAACTCGAGCTCGACGGGAGTCTCGCGCCCGAAGATGTTGACCAGCACCTTCAGCTTCAGCTGGTCCTCGTTGATCTCGGCGATCTGGCCGGAGAAGTCGGCGAAGGGGCCCTCCCGCACCCGGACGCTCTCGCCCACCTCGTACTCCAGCCTGGGCCGGGTCTTCTTCTGGGGGTCCGCCCCCTCGGCCTTGACCCCGAGGAAGGTCTCGACGTCCTTGCGGGCCAGGGGCACGGGCTTGGAGCCGTGGCCCACGAACCCGGTCACGCCCGGGGTGTTGCGGACCACGTACCACGAGTCGTCGTCTAGCTCGCAGCGAACGAGGAGGTAGCCCGGGAACACCTTCTTCTGGACCACCACCTTCTTCCCGCCCTTGAACTCCATGACGTCCTCGAGGGGGATGACCACCTCGTAGATCCGGTCCTCCATGTTCATCGAGGAGATCCGGCTCTCCAGGTTCGACTTCACCTTGTTCTCGTAGCCGGCGTAGGTGTGGACCACGAACCACTGGCCGGGGCGGTCGTAGGGGCTCTCGACGGGCGGCTCCGCCTCCTCCTCGTCGACCTCCTCGCCCACGCCGGCCGCCTCGGCCAGCAGGTCCTCGGCGGCGACGACCTCGTCGGGCGCCGGGGCCGGCTCGGCGGCGGGCGTCGCC
>JBOGHR010000217.1:0-5042 GCA_050744905.1 Acidimicrobiales bacterium | reverse complement strand
GGGCGGCGTTCTCCGCCTCCAGCTCAGCGATCCGCTCCGCGAGGTCCACGCCTGTGTTCTACCGGACCGCGCGCGGAAAGTGGTGGATCCGCGCGGAGCGCGCGCACCTACCTCTGAACTGTTACGTTCCGTGTTGGCCGAATCGTCTACGCCGCGTTCTCCCCCGACGAGGCGATCATGGGCTTCGCCTTCCCCAGGGAGGAGCGTGAGGCGCTCGTGGCCTCGGCGCCGGACAAGTTCTCCATGCCTCGCCCCTCCGCCATGCGCTACCGGTGGCTCTGCGTCCGACTCGACGCGATCGACGTCGACGAACTCCGAGAGCTGCTGGTCGATGCGTGGCGCATGTGCGTGCCCAAGAAGGTGGCTGCCAGCTACGACGGTGAACCGGTGTACGATGCTCCGCACACGTCACGGACGTGAGGAGTGACGACCTACGGGCGATCGGCTCCTGACGATGCCTCCGAGTGCCGGTCGCGGTCGCTGGATATCGGCCGTTCGATATCGCGACGGTGGCCGCGCCTGCAGCCCTACCTATCGGCGCGTAGGACGGTCGGTCTTCGCCACCAAGCCGCGGTACTGCCGGTCGCTCGACGAACCGGTAGTCGCAGGGCAGGATTGCCGAGGTGAACCGCTGCCGAGCGCCGCGACGGCTCCGTGACCGGCGCTTGTGTGGGCGGCCATGACGTCGGAGGCGGCGCCCGACCGGTCGCTGGCGACCGCACAGGTTGGCGACGTGGTTGTCCCGCATGTCGTCACCGCGCTCGCCGGCACGGTGCCGCTGCACTGCGTCTGGCGCAACGAGCTGGGAGGGCTGACGCTCGAGCTTCCCTCCGTCAGCCAGTTCCTGAAGTGGGCACCGGTGGGGAGCGGCCTGCCACTGCTCAACGAGGCGACACGGCTTCGCTGGGCGATGCGGTACGCCCCCGTACCCGAAGTCCTCGACGCCGGTACTGCGGAGGACGGATCGACCTGGCTCCTCACGGCGCGACTGGGTGGCACGTCGGCGGTGGACGACCGATGGAAGGCGTTGCCCCGCACAGCCGTCCGTGCCGTCGGTGAAGCCCTCCGGGCTTTCCACGAGGCGTTGCCAGTCGAGTCGTGCCCCTTCACCTGGGCCGCGGAGGAGCGGCTCGCGCGCGCCCAGGCACGGGCCGCGGCTGGAACGATCGACCCGATGGCGTGGCATCCGTCGCACCGCCACCTCGATGTCGACGACGCCATCGGCATGGTCTCCGAGCCGCCGCCCGTGGACCGCCTGGTGGTGTGCCACGCGGACGCGTGCTCGCCCAACACCCTCATCAACGACGACGGCAGCTGGTCGGGCCACGTCGATCTCGGGCGAATGGGTGTCGGCGACCGCTGGGCCGATCTGGCGATCGCAACCTGGTCCGCCACGTGGAACTACGGCGCTGGCTGGGAAGGCGAGCTCCTCGCTGCTTACGGAACCCACGCTGATCCTGACCGGACCCGGTACTACCGGCTGCTTTGGGATCTCACCGACTGACCGGCTCGACGCCGGTGCCGCTGGTGAACCCCGGGCGGCCCCGAACGTGCGCTCCGAAGGACGCACCAGGGGCTCTGCTTGTAAGCCGAGAACGGCGCATCCGTTGCGTCGCGGACCCGAGCTACGCGTCAGCCGGTGGCGGCGTCACGTCGTCCAGCACGACCGGGTCCGCTGGAGTCGTCTTGCGCGGAGGGGCTGGTTCAAAGCCGCGAAGCTCGGCCCAGTTAGTCCGCCGGGGCGGCATCCACCGGTCAGCTTCAGCGGCGGCGACGGACCAGAGCGCTGCTGACGAAGTGTTCATTGCGCGCACCGCGTCAACGAACTTGTGCATGGACCAGTGCACCTCGTGGGCGACGAGGCCCGTCGGCCAGATCACACCCTGCGTATTCGTGACGCGCTTCCAGCTGAGATGGGCCAACGACTCGTTGATGACCGGAAGTCGGCCGCGGAGCCTTCGATCCATTTCGTCATCAGGCAGAACCCAAGCCGTGCGGACGAAGTCCGCCGGCCTCATGTCGCTCGGCAGCCACTCACCCTTGTAGTTGCCGCAGAGAAAGTTGATGAGGCAGCGGGCGTGCACAAGCAGCGCTTCAAGCGTTGCGTTTCTCCTCTGGAGTGCGAATTCCGTGCGCGAGTTCGAGTCGGGCAGCGCATCCTGCCATCTGCGTCCACTCGTACTGAACGTGTCCGACGCCATGGAGGAGATCTTCCTGGTTCATGGGTCAATCTTGCAGGTGGGTGCGTCAGCGTTCGCCGAATATCGCGCGCGCCGAACGCCGCGGGCGCCCCGCCCGAGCAGGCAACAGAACGGCGCGTAGCGACAGCGAGTGGACGCGTTTCACGCCCGCAGTCACCCGCTGGCGGCGAGACGCCGATTGAGGACCTCGAGGGCGCGGACGTCGAAGGCCATGGGCCGTCGGGACACCCGCCTCGGGTCGAACCGCTCGATGACGTCCTCGAGCCGGCCCGGGCCCGCCTTCCAGCTGGCGACCTGCGGCATGGCCAGGTAGGCGACCACGGCACTCGGGTGGATCCCGGCCTCGCGCAACCGCTGAACGGAACCATCGCCGGCGGCAGTGACGTTCTGCCCACCCAGTCGCTTCATAAGCGGGTGGTGCCCGATCCTGGGTGGGCGATGACCCAGTGCTTCCCAGATGTGGAGCTGCTTCGCCGACGCCCTGAGGAGGACGTCGGGTCGGATGAGGTCGCTCACCTGGTCGTGGCTGTCGTCGGCCGTGCTGGCCAGGAAGAAGGTGGGAGCGCCCGAGCTGCGGACGAGCACGGGGTCGTCGAGGTCCTCATTGGCCACCTCGATCGGACCCCGGACCACGTCGTCCCACCTCACCGACCCTTCGGCGGGGACCCTGAAGCGGACGGCATCGCCGTCGGCGTAGGTGTAGCCACCCTCGACGAGCCGATTGAGCGCGACGCGGTGGTGGTCGACGAGATCGACCTGGTCGTGCGGGTCCTCCTCGCCGAGGAGTCCGAGCCACTCGAGGTCCTCCACCATGGAGGCCCGGGCGCCGGGTGCCTCCCGGGGGCGGTCCGTGCGCTCGAAGCGCACGAAGTACCGCCCGCCGCGCTGGCGGGCGAGAATCCAGTTGAACACCCCGGTTCGCGCATGCCCGACATGCAGGGGCCCGTTGGGCGACGGCGCGAACCGTGTGCACACCGCCCGCCCACCACGCTTCGTCACCCTCGCTCCGGATGCTCTCAGGCGGCGCCGCAGCGTCGTACGTCGAGGTCGAGTCGCATCTCGTGCGTCGTCACCCCGGGATGGCTCCGAAGAGGCTTGGCCTCACCGGTGGCCACGAATCCCGTGCTCTCGTAGAAGCGCCGGGCACGCCGGTTGTCCTCGGACACGTCGAGCACCAGTCCCGACCCGCCGAGTTCGAGAGCCCACGCCACGACGGCGGCGACGAGCTGTTGTGCGAGGCCCGATCCGCGGCGTTCCGGCGCCACCCAGGTCGAGATCACCTGGTGATCGCCGCTCTCCTCGGGTGGGATCGCCGCGATCAGGCCGACGGCATCGGCCCCGTCGAAGGCCACGAACCAGCCGAGCATGGTGACGGAGGTGATCCACCACTCGTCCTCTCGGGCCGCCTCCTCCTCCCTCGTGGCCCCGAAGGCGTACGGCGCGTCGGCGAGCGCCCGCAGCCGGACGTCGCGCAACAGCCGCCACTCCCCAGGACCGAGGCGGCGGACCAACTCCGACATCTCCTCATCGTGCTCGACGTCTGCGGCGCCGTCCATCGACTTAGGTTCCATCCCGAGGCCTGCGTGCGAGCCGAATGCGCCGACCGAATTCCGTACGGATGACCGGCACGAGGGGCACCGAACGGCGCGTCGCGAGGGCGTCTCCAAGCCGACGATTGTGGATGAGGTCAGTTTCCGCGCCTCGCGCTTGCGAGCACGAAGCATCTGCCCGCTGGAACCCCTTTGGCGGCACGGAGCCGGCCCACAACACCTCGAAGCCGTCCTGTTCGAACATCGCCGCAGCAGGCGTTGTCGCCGCTGCGGATGCTTACGCCGAGCGGATGGTCGCGCCGCCGGCCCCGGGCATTGCCCGGGCGGGCGCACCGGCGGGCCCGGCCCGGTACAGGGCGACGGCCAGTGCGCACGCGGCGGCGACGGCCGCAGGCAAGATGAGCACCGAGGTGAGCAACTGGGCGTCGCCCTGGGCCACCAGGACGAGGCGGTCGATCTCGCCGAGGCTGAGGGGAACCAGGCCGACCCCGACGGCCAGCCCGGCGCCGCGGGCACCGCCGACTGCGCACGCCAGCGCCGGCCCCGCCACCAGTACGGCCAGCACAAATGTCGCCGTGGTGACGGCTAGGGGCCCCTCGCCGCCGAGCAGGTCGTGGAGCCGGCCGCCGACGGTGTCGTCGTCGACCAGGCGGTAGCGGTCCACCACCCAGAGGGCGAACCCGGCCGCTGAGGTGACGGCGGCCAACACCATGGGGAGGGCTCGGCGCTCGGCCCAGCCGCTGGGCGGACGCAGGCGGCGGGCCGCGGCGAGGGCCGCCAGCGCTGCGCCCGACACGGCGGCCATCCACATCCACCACCCGAGGGCCGCCTCGGCGTCGTGGGTGCGGATGGCGGCCGGTATCAGGGCCCCGTAGCACAGGGCAGGGACGGCGACGGCGGCCGCCACCAGCGGCCACCGCCGGACCGCCAAGGCGCCGAGGGCGAACAGGGCCACCACGGCCATGCTCCCGATCCTGGCGGCGCTCCAGATGTCGTCGGAGGTCTGGGCGAAGCCGTCGTCGAATCGATACCACTCGAAGACGAGGGCACCGAAGAGGCCGGCGGCAGCGACGGCGAAGCCGCCGGCCGCCCACACCGGCGCGGCCGGCTGCCCGACGACGGCTTGGGCGGGAAAAGGCCCGGCCGGGCGGGAGCGGGCCAGCACGGCCGCCTTGGCTGCCGCGAACTCGGTGTCGTCGAGCTCGCCGGCGCCATGCAGGCGGCCGAGGCGCTCTAGCTCGTCGGCCAGCCCGGCCCCAGCCGGCGCGCCGCAGCGGCCGCAGAACCCCGC
>JBOGHR010000216.1:0-1890 GCA_050744905.1 Acidimicrobiales bacterium | reverse complement strand
GGCCTGGGGGGCGCGGGTCGCCCTGGCCGTCCCCCGCCGCCGGCGGGAGGAGCGCATCGACCCCTTCACGGTGGGCGAGCCGTGGCGCCACATGGTGGCCGACGCCCTGCGGGCCCGGTCCCGGTTCGACGAGACGGTCCGCCGGGCCCGCCCCGGCCCTCTCCGGGACCGGCTGGGGGACCTGGGCGCCCGCCTGGACCACGGCGTGCGGGAGTGCTGGCGCATCGCCCGCCAGGGCGACGCCCTGGAGTCGGCGCTGGCCCACATCGACCGCCTCGACGCCGAGCGGGAGCTGGGCGAGCTGGGCCGGGAGATCGCCCGGGCCGACCCCGCCCACCGGCCGGCGCTGGAGCGGGCGGAGGCGGCGGTGCGCTCCCAGCTGGCCTCGGCCGAGCGCATCGAGCAGGTGGCGGGCGACGCCCGCACCCGCCTGCGGGTCCTCAACGCCCAGATGGACGAGGCGGTGGCCCGGGCCGTGGAGCTGTCGGTGACCGGCTCCGACGCCGCCGACCTGCGCCCGCTGTCGGCCGACGTCGACTCGCTGGTGACCGAGCTGGAGGCCCTGCGCCTGGCCCTGGACGAGACGTCGGGTGCGGCGCCCGGCGCAGGGGCGTAGCCTCGCCCCATGCTGAAGCTGCTGCGTCGGATGAGCCGCTACGTCACGGCGCTGCTCACCGGGAAGTTCAACGAGATGGCCGACCCCAAGGTGCAGCTCGAGCAGGCGCTCATCGAGGCCCAGGAGCAGCACCGGCGCCTCACCGAGCAGGCAGCCAACGTCATCGCCAACCAGAAGCAGGCCGAGCTGCGGCTCAACCGGGCCATGCAGGAGCTGGAGAAGGTCAACGGCTCGGCCCGCCAGGCGGTGATGATGGCCGACGAGGCGGGGCGGCGGGGCGACGCCGCCAAGGCGGCCGAGTACACCCGGGCGGCCGAGTCGTTCGCCCAGCGCCTGATCGCGGTGGAGAAGGAGGTCGAGGACCTCAAGACGCTCAGCCTCCAGGCCGCCCAGGCGTCGGACCAGGCCAAGGCGGCGGTGAGCCAGAACTCCATGGCCCTCCAGAAGAAGCTGGCCGAGCGCCAGAAGCTGCTCTCCCAGCTCGACCAGGCCAAGATGCAGGAGCAGATGAACACGGCCATGGCCAGCCTGTCGCAGACCATCGGCCAGGACGTGCCCTCCCTGGAGGAGGTGCGGGACAAGATCGAGCAGCGCTACTCGAAGGCCCTGGGCCACGCCGAGCTCCAGGGCCAGACCGTCGAGACCCGGATGCTCGAGGTGGAGCACGCCCAGATGGACTCCGAGGCCCAGGCCCGGCTCAGCGAGATCCGCTCCCAGCTGGGCCTGGCCGCCCCCGCCCCGCCGGCCGCCGCCGAGGGGGCCGCCGAGGGGGCCCCCGGGGTGCAGCCGGGCAGCGGCGGCCCGCCCTCCTGAGGGACCGCCGCAGAACAACTTGGACGGCCGAAGGCCGAGGAGGAGCCGACCACAGGGGCGAACGGACCGCGGCCGTGCAAGTTGTTCTAAGGCTGGCCCCGAGCGACGGTCAGGAGGGGAAGACCACCAGGTCGTCGCGGTGGACGACCTCGTGGGGGAGGTCGGCGGGCAGCTCGGAGGTGCGCCGGCCCGCCCACTGCACCAGCCGTGACGACGGGTGGCGGGACAGCCCCTTGGCGAAGACCCGCCCGTCGATGCCGGCGATCTCCACCGCGTCGTCGGCGTCGAAGGTCCCCTCGACCTTCACCACCCCGGCGGGCAGCAGCGACGTCTTGCGCTCCACCAGCGCCCGCTGGGCCCCGTCGTCCACGGTGACCATGCCCCGGTGCCCCACGGCGAAGGCGATCCACAGCTTGCGGGCGGGCAGGCGGCGGTCGTGGGGCCGCACCACGGTGCCCACC
>JBOGHR010000215.1:0-4047 GCA_050744905.1 Acidimicrobiales bacterium | reverse complement strand
CTCGCCGACGACCACCCGGAAGAAGTCCTCCACCAGCGAGAACCGGGTGACCGCCGGCCGCCGCCGCGCCGGCGCGTGGGCGTAGTCGATGGTGAAGGCGAGATCGACGTCGCCGGCGGCGACGTCGTCGATGGCGGCGTCGGGTTCGAGCTGGCGGGTGCGGAGCCGCAAGCCGGGGTGGGACACCGCCAGCCGCTCCAGCAGCGGGACCAGGAGGGTGGCCGCCACCGACTCGTAGACCGAGACCACGAGGTCGCCCCGGACCTCGTTCGCCACCCGCTCCATGGCCACCAGCGCCGCGTCGAGGCCGGCGAGCAGCTCGGTGGCGTGGCGCACCAGCTCCCGCCCGGCGTCGGTGAGGCGCACGTTGCGGCCCACCCGCTCGAGCACGGCGACACCCGTCGTTCGTTCCAGCGCGCCCAACTGCTGGGAGACGGCCGACGGCGTGTACCCCATGAACGAGGCGGCGGCGGCGATCGTCCCCCGCTGGGCCACCTCGCGAAGCATCCGGAGCTGCTGCACGCTCACATCCATCCCTCTCCTCCCGCTGTGCGACGATCCTTCAGCTGTGCTGAACGGTACACCCCGGGAATATTTGCTTGTCCTACCTCGTCCCGCAACGCGAGCGTGGGGGCATGTTCACCATCCGCTGCCCCGCCTGCGGGGCCCGTTCCCTGGTCGGTCCCGACGCCATCGTCTCGCTCGACAACACGCCCCACGGCCCCGTCGCCGTCGTCGCCTGCCCCTCGGGGCACCTCGTCGCCCACGCCTTCCGCTCCGGCACCGATCGCGCCCTCGACGGCGCACGGCGCCGGCCGTAGCCCGCTCGGCGCCGGGCCATCCTCGGCGTCGTGGACGACCGGGTGGCGTGGCCCCGCCCCTCGCGGCGGTGACCCACCAGCTGCGCCGGCCCGGTCAGCCCCGGGGCGGGACGTCGAGGTGGACGGCGCCCGTGCCCGGCGTGACGACGCCGATCTCGATCGCCCGGTGGCCCTTGTCGCGCAGCACGTCCAGCGCCGTGAAGGCGCTCCGGCCGGGCGGCACCACCACGATCATGCCGATGCCGAGGTTGAACACCCGGGCCATCTCGTCGTCGCCGACGCTCCCCAGGACCTGGATCTCGGCGAAGATCGGCGGTCGCTCCCAGCTGGCCCCGTCCACCACGGCGTCCACCCCGGGGGGCAGGACGCGGGCCAGGTTGGCCGGGATGCCGCCGCCGGTGACGTGGGCCACCGCCCGGACGTCCACCGCGTCGAGCACGGCCCGGACCGCCGGCGAGTAGATCACCGACGGCACGAGCAGCTCGTCGGCCAGCGAGTGGCCGGCGCCGGGCCACGCCGGCTCGTCGAGGCCCCGGCCGCCGAGCTCGAGCAGCACCCGCCGGGCCAGCGAGTACCCGTTGGAGCGCAGCCCGGGCGACGGCAGGCCGATCAGGACGTCGCCGGGCGAGACGCCGTCACCGGTGACGATGCGGTCCCGCTCCACCACGCCGACCGCCGCCCCCACCAGGTCGAACTCCCCCGGCTCCATGGCGCCGGGGTGCTCGGCCATCTCCCCGCCCAGGATGGCGCAGCCGGCCTGGCGGCAGCCGGCGGCCACGCCCTCGACCAGCTGCTTCACGTGGTCGGGGTCGAGGCGGCCGACGGCGATGTAGTCGAGGAAGAACAGCGGCTCGGCGCCCTGGCAGGCGAGGTCGTCCACGCACATGGCGACCAGGTCGATGCCGATGGTCGTGAAGCGGCCGGTGGCCTGGGCGATCAGCGCCTTGGTCCCGACCCCGTCGGTGGAGCCCACCAGCACCGGGTCCCGGTAGCCCTTGGGGAAGGCGAACAGGCCGCCGAAGCCGCCGATGTCCCCCAGCACCTCGGGCCGGAAGGTGGAGCGCACCTCCTCCTTGATCGCCTCGACGGCCCGCTCGCCGGCGCCGATGTCCACCCCCGCCTCGGCGTAGGTGGCACCGGTGCCGGCGGGCGTCGGCGAGGGATCAGCCACCTTCGACGTCGGAGGCGCCCTTCAACGACTCGGCCCCGGCGACCCGCCACTCGGCGGGCGCCTCCTCCAGGATCCCCTTGGTGAGGTTGACCGGGACCTCGGTCGGGTACTCGCCGGTGAGGCAGGCGTTGCAGAACCCGGCCCCCGGCGCCCCGACCGCCCGCTCCAGGTTCTCCAGGCCGAGGAAGGCCAGCGAGTCCACGCCCAGGTAGTCCTGCATCTCCGACACCGACATGTTGGCGGCCAGCAGCTCGGAGCGGCTCCCGGTGTCGACGCCGTAGAAGCACGGCCACTTGTAGGGCGGGCTGGTGATGCGGACGTGGACCTCGGTGGCGCCGGCGTCGCGCAGCATGCGGGCGATGGCCCGCTGCGTCGTGCCCCGCACGATGGAGTCGTCCACCACCACCAGGCGCTTGCCGGCCACGTTGCCCCGCAGGGCGTTGAGCTTGCGGCGCACGCCCTGGCGGCGCAGCTCCTGGCTGGGGGCGATGAAGGTGCGGTGGGTGTAGGGGTTCTTGACCAGGCCCTGGCCGTAGGGGATGCCGCTGCGGCGGGCGTAGCCCTCGGCCGCCGGGACGCCCGACTGGGGCACGCCCATCACCATGTCGGCGTCCACCGGGGCCTGCTCGGCCAGCAGCTCGCCCATGCGGCCCCGGGCGCCGTGCACCTCGCGGCCGTACAGCTGGCTGTCGGGGCGGGCGATGTAGATGAACTCGAACAGGCACAGCTTGGGGTCCACCCGCCGGGCCGGGAACGGGCGCTCGGACCGCCAGCCGGTGGCGTCGATCACGATCATCTCGCCGGGGTCGATCTCCCTGACGAAGTGGGCGCCGATCACGTCCAGCGCCGCCGTCTCCGACGCCAGCACCCAGCCGGTGTCGATCTTGCCCAGGCACAGGGGCCGGAAGCCGTTGGGGTCGCGCACGCCGATGACCCGGGAGCTGTCCATGAGGACGAACGAGAAGGCGCCCTCCAGGCGGGGCAGCACCTTGCCCAGGGCCTGCTCGAGGTCCCGGCCGTCGCTGCGCTCCTCGCCCTCGGCGGGGAACTCGGCGGCGATGAGCTCGGCGACCAGGTCGCTGTCGCTGCTCACCATGCCGGGGAACATCCCCGCCTCCCGGGCCAGCGCCTCGGTGTTGGTGAGGTTGCCGTTGTGGCCCAGGGCGAAGCCCGACTCCCCCGGCTCCCGGTACACCGGCTGGGCGTTGCGCCACGTGCTGGAGCCGGTCGTCGAGTAGCGGGTGTGGCCGATGGCCAGGTGGCCCTTGAGGGGCGCCAGGGTCCGCTCGTCGAAGACGTTGGTGACCAGCCCCATGTCCTTGACGATGGTGATCGTGCTCCCGTCGCTCACCGCCATGCCCGCCGACTCCTGGCCGCGGTGCTGGAGGGTGTGCAGCCCCTCGAAGGTCAGGTGGGCGACGAGGGCGCCCGGGGCGTAGACGCCGAACACCCCGCACGCCTCGCGCGGGTGGTCGCCCGCCTCCCCTTCGGCGAGGGGCAGACCGTCGGTCACCGGCTCAGTCTGGCACACGGCGCCCGCCCGCCGGCCGACGCCGGCGGCGCGCGTACCGTCGGGGTCCTTGATCGACCTGCACACCCATTCCAGCGTCTCGGACGGGTCGGATCTTCCCCGGCGGATACCCGAGCTGGCCGCCGCCGCGGGGTGTGCGGCCGTGGCCCTGACCGACCACGACCGCCTCGACGGTCTGGCGGAGGCCGCCGCCCGGGCCGCCGAGGTCGGCGTTCGGCTGGTGGCGGGCTGCGAGATCTCCTGCCGGTGGGACCGGGGCAACCTGCACCTCCTCGTCTACTTCGTCGAGCCCGGCGAGGGGCCGTTCCAGGACGCCCTGGTCGGGCTCCAGGCCGCCCGGGAGGAGCGCAACCGGGCCATGGCCGCCGCCCTGGGCCTCGACTACGCCGAGCTGCTGGCGGTGGCCGGCGGGTCGGGCGCCGGCCGGCCCCACGCCGCCGCCCTGCTGGTGCGCCAGGGCCGGGCGGCCACCATCGACGACGCCTTCCGGCGCTGGCTGGTCCGGGGGCGGCCGGGCGACGTGC
>JBOGHR010000214.1:0-10460 GCA_050744905.1 Acidimicrobiales bacterium | reverse complement strand
AGCCCGCCGCCGGCTCGGCCCCGGCGCGTCGGCGACGGTCGACGCCCCCGACCGGGCCATCGGGCAGGCCGGGCTCGACTGGTTCGCCGGCCGCCACCGCGCCGACGTCAGCGAGGACGCCTGTCGTCGTGCTGCTCCCCGTCCTCGTCGCCGGCCGTGGCGCAGCGAAGGCACAGCGAAATGCTCACCGTCGTGAGGGCCGCTCAGGGCGCCGCTCACAACTGCAGGTGGCTGACCCCGAGGTCGAGCTGCTGCCGCGGTCGACGACCTCGGGTGTCGACGCGAGCGGATGCGATGGGTGGCAGGAGCCGCCGGATCACGGTGTCGACGCCGACCGTCAAGGTCACGTGTGAACTCTCACTGGATGTCACCAGAAAGCTCACGGTGACACAAGCGGCAAACTTCCCGCGTGCAGTGGACCGCCACTTCACGGCCTCCTGGGCCGTCGTAGTAGCGCACGTGGCAGTCCTTGCCGGCCAGGCGAGCCTCTTCAAATCGAGGGCCGGTCACGAACCAGACCGTGCGGTACCTCGTCGGCCTGGCCCGCAGCCTCCCCACACCCGCCGGCATCCCCGTCCGTCCAAGATGTCAAGAATCCCCCCACTGGTGGCGTTGCGCGAGTCGGACTGTGCCCGCCTGCTCCTCGGGGTTCAACCTGTGAGCATCGCCGGGCCCGGTCGGTACCGTGGATGCGGTGGCACCTCGCTTGATCCGAGTCCGCTACGCCGGCACCTGCTCGGTCTGCGGGGCCTCGGTCGCGGCGAAGGCATCCGCCTGGTGGGACGGCGAGGCGAGGGCGATGACCTGCGAGGGGTGCGGCACCAGCTCGCCCACCGTTCCTGTCGAGGCTGAGCGGTCGGCGTCTCCGGCTGAGCTCCCCGCCCAGCCGTTGGCCCAGGAACAGCCGGCTGAGCCACCGCCGGCGACGAAGGCGCTGAAACTCATCAAGGTTCGCTTCGACGGCTCGTGCGCCGACTGCGAGTGCCCCGTACCCGCCGGCAGCTCCGCCTGGTGGGAGACCGCCACGAAGACCCTCCGCTGCCCCGCCTGCGCCGGCTTCGCTGGGGTCTCGGTCGGTGCGGCGGGTGAACTTGGTGCCTCCGACCGTTGGTGCAACCCGGGCTAAGGCCTGTGAGACGACGTCGGCCCAGGCGGTGCCAGGGTCGGCGCTACTTGCTGGTGTTACACGTGTCCGGGTTTGTCACCGTGAGATTTCTGGTGACATGGGCGCGAGAACCGATGTCACCGGGTGAGAACCCACGCCCGGTGTCACCGGGAGATTTCGCATCACGAGCAGCCGCTGGTGCTCCCGCAGGAGGGGCAGGCGTGGCAGCTGCCGGCCCGCACCATCTGCACGCCGCAGGTCATGCAGAACGGGGCGTCGCTGTGGGCGACGGGGGGCGCCACCCGGGGGGCGTCCACCACCGGCTCGTCCCTGGTGGCCGTCTCCTCCACGCCGGGCAGGGTGGGCTGGATGCGCTCGCCGCTGGTGAGGATGCCCAGCTCGGCCCGCTCCTCCACCGGCAGGTAGTCCACGGCCAGCCGCCGGAAGATGTAGTCGACCAGCGACGAGGCGATGCGCAGGTCGGGATCGTCGGTCATGCCCGCCGGCTCGAAGCGCATGTTGGTGTACTTCTGCACGTAGGTCTTGAGCGGCACGCCGTGCTGGAGCCCGAGGGAGACCGAGATGGAGAAGGCGTCCATCACCCCGGCCAGGGTGGAGCCCTGCTTGGACACCTTCATGAACACCTCGCCCGGCCGGCCGTCGTCGTACTCGCCCACGGTGACGTAGCCCTCGCAGTCGGCCACCCGGAAGGCGAAGGTCTGCGACCGCCGGCGGCGGGGCAGGCGCTCCCGGATGGGCTGCTTGACCACCACGGTCTGGCGGTTCAGGGCGTTCTCCAGCTCGGCCACCTTCTCGGCCAGCTCCTGGTCGTGGGCCTGGGCCGCCGACTTCGGCGCGTCCTTCTTCACGCTCGACAGCGGCTGGGCCACCTTGCAGTTGTCCCGGTACACGGCCAGGGCCTTGACGCCCATGCGCCAGGCGTCGATGTGCAGCTGCTCCAGCTCCTCGACTGTGGCGGATTCGGGGAGATTAACGGTCTTTGAGAGGGCGCCCGAGATGAACGGCTGGACGGCCGCCATCATCCGCACGTGGCCGGTGTGGTGGATGGGGTTGTCGCCCATGGAGCAGGCGAAGACGGCGACGTGCTCGGGCGCCAGGTGGGGGGCGCCGAGCGCCGACTTGTTGGCGTCGATGTAGGCCACGATGTCGTCCACCTGGGCATCGGTGTAGCCCAGCCGCCGCAGGGCCCGGGGCACGGTCTGGTTGACGATCTGCATGGTGCCGCCGCCGACCAGCTTCTTCGACTTGACCAGGCCCAGGTCGGGCTCGATCCCGGTGGTGTCGCAGTCCATCAGGAGCCCGATGGTGTTGTGGCTCACGAACCCGTTGGCCAGGTAGGTGAGGCCGTCGGGCACGGACAGGTCGTAGGTGAGCTCCTCCTCGCCCAGGCTGACGGAGCCGACCCGGTCGTAGACGAAGCCGCCGCCCCCGGCCGGGTCGCACCACGGCTCGTCGGTGGCGACCAGCCCCCGCTTGCGCCCGCCGATGAACCCGACCTCCTCCTGCCAGCGGGTCGTGGGGACCACGTCGAGGGCGCCGTCGGGCGTCCGGGTGGTGGGGAAGCCCAGCGCCAGCAGCAGCGACTGGACGTCCCGGGACAACGCCGTCGACGTCGCCGCCCACCGCGGACGGCCGTCGGCGACCGTGGCGGCGGCCTCGAGCAGGCCCCGCACGAACGCGGCGTAGACCTCCCGGTCGTTGGTGGCGAGGACGGCGTCGGGGACCTGCGGCACGCGGGCCGGCCCACTCTCGCCCGGCGCCGGGCTGCCGGCGAAGCCGCACGCCGTCCACCACTCGACGACGTCGGCCGAGCCCAGCAGCACGTCGCTGTGGCCCGGCTTGGGCGCGACGACGGCGGCCACGTCGAACACGTCCTTGCCCAGGTGGCGGAGCCGGTCCACCACGTCGAAGTCGCCGGCGGCCACGCGCAGGCGCAGGCCGGAGGCGTCCAGCGAGCCGGCGCCCGTGAAGTAGCCGACCAGCTCGGCCAGCTCCGGCGTCATCCGGGCGGGCGCCACCGGGGCGTGCCCGCTCGTCCACCGCGCCGCGGGGAGCGGGGGCAGCGGGACGGCCCGGGCCTCCCCCACCAGCTGGTCGAGGGCGAGGGGGACCACGTCGCCCTCGGCCACGTCGGCCAGCCGCTTCCACTCCCAGGCCCCCGTCTCGCGGTGGACCACCTTCACCCGGTGCTGGGGCGTCCCCTGGATCCGGTACCCGCGCCCGGTGTCGACCGTCACCACCGGCTCCAGGCCGTTCACGTAGAACCTCGTGGCCTGCCGGGGCCCGTCGTCGGTCTGGACGGCGACGTCGAGGCCCTGCCACGTCGGGCCGTCCACGTCGCCCAGGGACCGCAGCCGCACCAGGCCCTGGGAGGTGGCGACCAGGCTGCCGCCCACCAGGCACCCGGTGGGCGCCAGCACCGAGGCCTGCGAGTTGCGCACGCCGTAGGCCTCGCCCAGCTCGACGGCCGCGTCCCACTCCTCCTGGGCGGCCGACAGGAGCTGGTGGGGCACCTTCTCCTCGTCGATCCTCGCCACCTCGTCGCGGTGCATGCGCAGCACCCGCAGCATGTGCTCGGCGTTGTCGTGGTAGCCGGCGAAGGGGCCCATGCGGGCGGCGATGCGGGCCGAGGTGGCGTAGGCCCCGCCGGTGAGCAGGGCGGTGACGGCCGCGGCCCAGGCCCGCCCCTCGTCGGAGTCGTAGGCCATGCCCTCGGCCATGAGCAGGGCGCCCAGGTTGGCGTAGCCGATGCCCAGCTGGCGGAAGCGCCGCGACGTCTCGGCGATCCTCTCCGTCGGGTAGTCGGCGTTGCCCACCAGGATCTCCTGGGCGGTGAACACGACGGCGGTGGCAGCCCGGAAGCCGTCCACGTCGAAGGCGCCGTCGGGCTGGAGGAACCGGAGGAGGTTGAGGCTGGCCAGGTTGCACGCCGAGTTGTCGAGGTGCATGTACTCGGAGCAGTTGCGCACCACGAGCCCGTTCACCACGTAGGAGTGGTTCCGGGGCTCGCTCAGGTTGTACGTCAGCTCGACGCCCTCGTCGGTCCGCTCGACCAGGCGGGCGGCCGTGTCGACGGCGTAGAACCCGCGCGCCCGGTCGGTGCAGACGGTCGCCAGCGAGGCGGCCTTGGTGGAGAGCGAGAAGCCGATGTGCGAGGCGAACCGCTCGATCGAGCGACTGGTGATGCGCAGGTCCCAGCCCGGCGAACGCCCGTAGCTGACGCTCGTGCCGTCCGTTCGCGTGTAGGGCAGGTGGCCGGTGTCGGAGCCGGCGTGGACGGCGTAGATCGTGCTGGCGACACCGAACGTGGTCAGAAGGCGCTGGACGTCCACGAGCAGCATGCGTGACACCGAGCCGAGGCCGACGTAGCTGCCCTTTGCGGCGTCGACGCGTACACAGCCGTCGGCGTCGAACAGGCCGCGCAGGAACGACGCCGCCACGTCGGAGGGCGCCTGCTGGACGGCCCACGGCACCCGCTTGTGCGGGCCGGCCACGCCGGCGACGCCCAGTGCCTCCAGGAAGCGCTTGAACGGCCGCCGGGACAGCCGCAGCTGGGCGGTGCCGTTCTCCTGCTCGGAGACCTTGAGCGGCCGGTCGCCGTTGACCCAGTGGAGCAGGTCCTGGTGGGCCGGAAGGATCTCCACCCGGTCGTCGGCGGACCCGTAGACCGTGACCGTGCCGGCGCCGGTGGTGGAGCCGTCGCCCACCAGCCAGCCGAGGTAGTGGGCGAACTCCGACGACCACTGCGCGGGGAAGCGGAGGAGGTCGGAGTGCTCCCCCTTGCCGCGGTAGTCGTCCACGTCGGTCGACACGGGCAGGGCACGATCGGCGTTGACGGCGGGGGCGGGCAGGTCCAGGACGTGGACCGCGTCCTCCGCCGTGAGCTCGGAGGCCTCGACGTACCCGCGGTTGGTCGTGAACAGGCGATGGCCGGGCGTGCAGCGCACCTCCATCCCGTTGTCGAACCGCAGCCGGACGATCGGGTTCAGCCCGGTGATCAGGAACGCGTCGGGCGTGGTGAGCGCCAGGCGGGACGCCGGGGCGTCGGGGTTGGTCACGTCGTGCGTGTAGACGCCGAACTGCTCGCCCTGGTTGACCCGGGCGAACAGCTCGCGAAACGCCACGAGGCCCTTGTCGGTGTGGACCAGGGAGTCCCCGGTGAAGCACGGGTTGCTGCCGTTGATGCGGCCGGTGGTGGCGGCGGTGTGCCAGCGGTTGATGGTGGTGTCGAACTGCATGCCGGGGTCGGCGCACTCCCAGGTGGCCTGGGCGATCTGGCGCATGAGGTCCCGGGCCCGCACCGTCTGCACCACCTCGCCGGTGGTCCGCGCCCGCAGGTGCCAGTCGGCGTCGTCCACCACCGCCCGCATGAACTCGTCGGTGACCCGCACCGAGTTGTTGGCGTTCTGGTACTGGATCGAGTGGCTGTCCCGCCCGTCGAGGTCCATGTCGAACCCGGCGTCGCGCAGCGCCCGGGCCTTGCGCTCCTCGATGGCCTTGCACCAGATGAACTCCTCGATGTCCGGGTGGTCGACGTCGAGGATCACCATCTTGGCGGCCCGGCGGGTGACGCCTCCGCTCTTGATGGTGCCCGCCGATGCGTCGGCCCCCCGCATGAAGCTGACCGGGCCCGAGGCGGTCCCGCCGCCGCCCAGGCGCTCCTTGGACGAGCGGATCCGGGAGAGGTTGACGCCGGCCCCCGAGCCGCCCTTGAAGATGATCCCCTCCTCGACGTACCAGTTGAGGATCTCGTTCATGGAGTCGCCCACGGAGAGGATGAAGCAGGCCGACGCCTGGGCCGGGCGCCCCTTCACGCCGATGTTGAACCACACCGGCGAGTTGAACGCCGCCTTCTGGGTGAGGACCAGGTGCTTGAGCTCGGCGTTGAACGCCTCGGCCTCGGCCCGGTCGACGAAGTAGCCGTCCTTGACGCCCCACCCGGTGATCGTGTCGGCCACCCGGTCGATCACCTGGCGCAGCGACCACTCCCGCTGCGGGGTCCCCGGGTTCCCGCGGAAGTACTTCTGGGCCAGGATGTTGGTGGCGTTCACGCTCCACGTGGACGGCACCTCGACGCCGAGCTGCTCGAAGGCGATCGAGCCGTCCAGGAAGTTGGTGATCCGGGCGTCCCTGCGCTCCCACGTGACCTCGTCGTAGGGGTGCGTCCCCTCGGAGGTGAAGTGCCGGCGGATGCCGATTCCCGTGCGCTCGGGCGCCATGGCCATGGGTGAGCCCTCCTGTCGTTCGGGTCGAGGTCGGCCGCCGGGCTGACGGCCTGCCCACCGCGCCTGTGCCCTCCCAGGGACACAACATCTTGTGGTCAGCGGCGGTCGGGCTACGAGATGCGGTGTCCATTACAGCACTGGAATTACACCCGTGTCAACGGTGGCGACGCCGCGAAACCCCAGGTGAGCGGCCAATCGCCGAAATCCCCAGCGGAGGCGCCGGCGCCGAGGGGTGGCCGTGGCCGGCTGCCCCGAGAGCGGGCGGTGGCCGGGCCGGCGCCGGGGCCGGGTCGTTCGCCCCACCCCCCCGGCCCGGCTGCCATGCTGGCGGCATGCCCGCCGGCGGCCCCAAGGCCGAGCTCCATGGATACCTCCGGGCCGCCGCCCGCGTCACACCCGACCGAGCGGACACAGGCTGAACCAGGCGACGAACCCGTTGACTTGGCCGCCTCGGTGGTGCAAGTTGAGGCGTGCCCCGGGCCGCACGGCCGGGGCGGCAAGGGGGGAGGAGCGCAATGGCGCAGCCGAGCAAGTCCGCCGGTGCCTCGAAGTCGTCCTCGGGCGGTCGCAAGCGGCGGTCGCCGAAGCGGTCGGAGGCGCCTGCGCAGCAAGCCGACCGGGCGCCCGCCGTCCTCTACGCCCAGGCGTCTCCCCGCTCGGTCGGCGGCGTGTCGCTGTTCGACTACGCCCAGCCGGTCACCCAGGAGATCGTGCCCGCCTTCGCCTCCGAGGAGGCGACGGTCGCCAGCGCGGTCGCCCGCCTGCGCTCGGCCGGCTTCGACGTGCTCCAGGTATCGCCGCTCACCATCAACATCGCCGGGCCGCCGTCGCTCTACGAGCAGGTCTTCTCCACCACCCTGGTCACCGAGGAGCGGCCGGTCGTGAAGCAGGGAGGCCGGGAGGACACGGCGACCTTCTACGACACGACCGACACGGAGGTGGCCGGCCTCATCGACCCGTCGCGCAGCTCGCTGGCCGACGTGCTGGAGGGCGTCGCCATCGAGGAGCCGGTCTACTTCCACGCTCCCAACGCCCTGGCGCCGCTCAAGAGCTACCACCACCTCCGGGTGCCGGGCGACGTGTCGCTCGCCTGCAACGCCGACAAGGCGCACCGGGCAGGGACGACGGGCAGGAACATCAAGCTGGTGATGGTCGACTCGGGGTGGGAGCCGCACCCCTACTTCGTCCAGCGGGGCTACCGGTACTCGCCCACCATCCTGGGCCCGGCGGCCGCCAACGCGGCGGTGGACGAGAACGGCCACGGCACCGGCGAGTCGGCCAACGCCTTCGCCACCGCTCCGGACGTCGACTTCACCATGGTCAAGATCAACTTCGTCAACAGCACGGGGGCGTTCAACGCCGCCGTGGCCCTCAACCCCCACGTCATCAGCTGCAGCTGGGGCTCGAGCGTGCCCAACGGCCCCCTCAGCGCCGCCAACCAGGCGCTGGCGGCGGCGGTGGCGGCGGCGGTGGCGGCGGGCATCGTCGTCGTGTTCTCGGCCGGCAACGGGCAGTTCGGGTTCCCGGGCCAGCACCCCGACGTGGTCTCCGCCGGTGGCACGTTCATGAACCTCGACGGCAGCATCCGGGCCACCCGGTACACGAGCGGCTTCGCCAGCAACGTGTACCCGGGCCGCAACGTGCCCGACCTGTCGGGGCTGGTGGGCGACCCGCCGGGCGCCGCCTACCTCATGCTGCCCATCCCCGCCGGGTGCCAGATCGACGTCGGCCGGGCGGGCGGCACCCACCCCAGCGGCGACGAGACGGCCGCCAACGACGGGTGGGCGGCGTTCAGCGGGACGTCGGCCGCCGCCCCCCAGGTCGCCGGCGTGGTGGCGCTCGTGCGCCAGGCGTGCCCGTCGCTGACCCCGGCCGCCATCCGCCAGATCCTCATGGCCACGGCCCGCGACGTCACCACCGGCACCAACGCCATGGGCAACGCCGCGGTCGTCGGCTACGACCTGGCCACCGGCGCCGGGCTGGTGGACGCCAACAAGGCGGTGCTGAGCGCCAAGGTCCGCTGCCTGGGCCCCATCCGTCCGATCCGTCCCGTCCAGCCCGTGGTGCCCATCACCCCGATCCGGCCCGTGCAGCCGGTCCAGCCGGTGGCACCCATCCAGCCGGTCGAGCCGGTGCGGCCCATCCGGCCCATCGAGCCCATCATCCTGCCCGGCCCCGAGGGGCCCATCCCGGCCGAGGGGGCCGCGCCGGAGGCGGGAGGCGGGCCGGGCCTGTCCGCCGAGGACGTCGCCGAGCTCGAGCGCCTGATCATCGAGTCCGGCGAGGACCCGGGGCTCTCGTGAGCAGGATCGGCTCGCAACCGGAGGCCGCTCGTCGCGCCGGTCGCCCGCCCGGGGCGGCGAGGGATCGGTGACGGGGGTCGGCTCGGGACCTGGGATCCCGAGCCGAACCCGCCGTGTGGTGGCCGACGCGGCCCCCGCCGTGGCGGGGGCGCCGCGAGTGTTGCTCGTCAGCATGCCCTTCGGCGCCCTGGATCGGCCGAGCCTGGGCCTGGGCCTCCTCGCCGCCCGGCTGGCCGGCGACGGCGTGGAGTGCGACACCCGCTACCTGGGCTTCACCTTCGCCGAGTTCGCCGGCGTCGCCGACTACCTCTGGGTAGCCGGTGGCCTGCCGTACACCGCGTTCGCCGGCGACTGGGCGTTCACCGCCTCCCTCTACGGCCCCCGCCCGGCCGCCGACGCCGCCTACGTCGACGAGGTGCTGCGGGGCGAGTGGAGGCTCGACGACGACGCGGTGCGCCGGCTCCTGCGCGTCCGCGCCTACTGCGAGCCCTTCCTCGACCACTGCCTGCGGGCCGTGCCGTGGGACCGCTACGACGTCGTCGGCTTCACGTCGACGTTCGAGCAGAACATCGCCTCGCTGGCCCTCGCCCGCCGGGTCAAGCACGCCCACCCCCGGGCGACGGTCGTGTTCGGCGGCGCCAACTGGGAGGGCCCGATGGGCGAGGAGCTGCACCGGCGCTTCCCGTTCGTCGACGTGGCCTGCTCGGGCGAGGCGGACGAGTCCTTCCCGGCCCTGGTGGGCGCCCTGGGCGCCGGGCGGCGCGACCTCGGCGCCATCCCGGGCCTGGTGTGGCGGGACGGGGCCGCCACGCGCGTCAACGGCCCCGCCCGCCCCGTCGAGGACCTCGACGCCCTGCCCGTGCCCGACTTCGACCCCTTCTTCCGGGAGCTGGAGGCGAGCCCGGCCGGCGGCTCACTGGCCCCGTCGCTGCTGGTCGAGACGGCTCGCGGCTGCTGGTGGGGCGCCCGCTCCCACTGCACCTTCTGCGGCCTCAACGGGGGCGCCATGGGGTTCCGCAGCAAGAGCGCGGGCCGGGCCCTGGCCGAGATCCGCGCCCTGGCCGAGCGCCACGGCATCGGCCGGGTCAACGTCACCGACAACATCCTCGACATGCGGTACTTCCGCACCCTGCTCCCGATGCTGGCCGGCGAGGGGCTCGGCGTCCGCCTGTTCTACGAGGTGAAGGCCAACCTCACCCACGCCCAGGTCCGCCAGCTGGCCCTGGCCGGGGTGGAGGAGGTGCAGCCCGGCATCGAGAGCATGAGCGACCACGTCCTCGGCCTGATGCGCAAGGGGACCACCGCCCTGCGCAACCTCCAGCTGCTGAAGTGGTGCCGGGAGTTCGGCATCCGCGCCGACTGGAACCTGCTGTACGGGTTCCCGGGCGAGACGGCCGACGACTACCGGGACATGGTCGCCCTGCTGGAGCCGGCCACGTTCCTCGACCCCCCCACCGCCTACGGCCCCATCCGCCTCGACCGCTTCAGCCCCTACCACGACGACCCCGCCGCCTTCGGCATGGTCGCCGTGCGCCCGATGAAGCCGTACCGCCACCTCTACCCGTTCCCGCCGGCGTCGCTCGACCGCATCGCCTACTACTTCGAGTTCGACTACCACGACGGGCGGGAGGCGGACGCCTACGCCGCCCCCGCCATCGAGGTCGTGCGCCGGTGGATGGCCGAGGGCGGGCGGGGCGAGCTGTGGGCCTTCACCGGCCCCGACGGCGACGTCGTGGTGGACGACCGCCGGCCCGCCTCGGCGGGCACGACCCGGCTGTCGGGATGGCGGGCGGCGGTGTTCTCGGC
>JBOGHR010000213.1:0-1703 GCA_050744905.1 Acidimicrobiales bacterium | reverse complement strand
CCGCCGAGAGCCGCCGGCGGGCGGCGGCGACCGGGGGCGAGTCGACCATCCCGCTCGACGAGGCGACGGCGGCCACGGTGCACGCCGCCGGTCACGAGATGGACGACGTGCTGGCCACGGGGACGTCGCTGGCGGTGCGGCGGACGGCGAACCTCCACACCGGGGGCACCATCCACGATGTCACCCAGCGCCTGCACCCGGCGCTCGGTGACGCCGCCGTCAAGGCGGCCGAGGTCCTCCGCCTGCCGGTCACCGGCATCGACCTGCTGGTGCCCGACCTCGAGCGGCCGGACTACGTGGTCGTGGAGGCCAACGAGCGACCGGGCCTGGCCAACCACGAGCCGCAGCCGACGGCGCAGCGGTTCGTGGACCTCCTCTTCCCCGGCACCCAGGCCCTGCCCCGGCCCTGGCAGCCGGGGACCGCCGTGGACTAGGGGCGATGCCGTCGCGGCTGGCGATCGACATGGGCTACGTGCAGGACGTGCTGCTCCGCCTGCTGCGCACCCCGAGCCCCTCGGGGCGAACCGACCAGGTCATGCAGCTCGTCGGCGAGGAGCTCACCGCCCTCGGCGTGCCGTTCACCATGACCCGGCGGGGGGCCATCGTGGCCAACCTGCGGGGGACGGCGGACCCGGCGGGCCCCGACCGGGCCATCGTCGTCCACGCCGACACCATCGGCTGCATGGTGAAGCGGGTGAAGGAGTCGGGCCGGCTGGAGCTGGCGCCCATCGGCACCCACAGCGCCCGCTTCTCGGAGGGGGCGCGCGTCACGATCTTCGTCGACGACCTCGACCAGCAGCTCTACACCGGGACCATCCTCCCGCTCATGGCCAGCGGCCACCGCTACGGCGACGCCGTCGACGCCCAGGGCGTGGGGTGGGAGCAGGTCGAGGTCCGCATCGACGAGGACGTGGCCTCGCCCGACGACGTGGCCGCCTGCGGCATCCAGGTCGGCGACTTCGTGGCCCTCGACGCCCAACCCGAGATCACGGCGTCGGGCTTCGTCAGGTCCCGGCACCTCGACGACAAGGGCGGCATCGCCGCCGCCCTGGGGGCCTGCAAGGCCGTCGTCGACGCCGGCGCCGAGCTCCCCGTCGACGCCCACCTGCTCATCACCATCGCCGAGGAGGTCGGCCTGGGGGCGACGCACGGCATCGACCCCGACGTCGCCGAGCTGGTGTCCATCGACACCGCGGTGGTGGCCCCCGGCCAGACGTCGAGCGAGCACACCGTCAACATCGTCATGCAGGACGCGTCGGGGCCGTTCGACTACCACCTCGCCCGCCGGCTGTCGGCGTTGGCCACCGAGCACGGCATCGAGCACCGGCGCGACCTCTACACCTACTACCGCTCCGACGCGGCGTCGGCCCTCCAGGCGGGGGCGGAGACGCGGGCGGCGGTGATGGGGTTCGGGATCGACGCCTCCCACGGCCACGAGCGCACCCACCTCGACGGCATCCGGCGCACGGCCGAGCTGGCCGCCGTCTACCTGCAGACCGAGCTCACCTTCCCCTACTGGGACGCCGGGCAGCGGGGCGAGCTGCGGGACTTCCCCAGCCGGTCGGTGCAGCCGGCGGTGGAGCAGCGGCCCTGCTGAGGGGACTGCGAATGAACTACGGGAGTGAAGAGGCGACGCCGGTCTGCCTGCGCGGTCGGGAGAAATCGTTGCCAGTGAACCGTTCCTGGCGTACTCGAAGCAGACC
>JBOGHR010000212.1:0-2500 GCA_050744905.1 Acidimicrobiales bacterium | reverse complement strand
GTCGGGCCCCGACGCCGCCTCGGCGGCCGCCCGGCCCCCCACCCCCACGGGCCCGAGCGGCACGGTGCGGTCGGCCATCAGCAGCCGCCCGACACCGGGGGCAGGACGGCCACCTCGTCGCCCTCGCCGACGGCGTCGCCCTCCTCCGCCGGCGAGCCGTTCACCCACACCCGGCTGGCGGCCAGCACGGCGGCGAACCGGTCGCCGTAGCGGGCCCGGGCCGCGGCCAGCACCTCGGCCACGGTGGCCCCGGCGACGTCGTCCCGGTCCGTCCCCGCCGCCTCCCGGGCGGCGGCGAAGAGCCTGAGCACGGCCACGGCCGGCCCGCCCTCAGACCGCGATCTCGGCCCGGCCGTTGGAGATCACCAGCTGGCCCTCGCTGTGCGCCTCGAAGGCGACGACGTGGCGGTCGCCGTGGAGGCCGGCGTCGTACACCGTGGTCACCACGTCCGCCCCGGGTAGCACCGGCCGGGAGAACCGCACGGCCAGCCGGCGCAGGCGGGCCGGCTCGCCGCCCGCCCCGAGGGCGACGACGGCCTGGCCGGTCATCGCCATCGTGCACAGGCCGTGGAGGATGATCCCGGGCAGGCCCACCGCCTTGGCCGCCTCCGGGTCCACGTGGATCGGGTTGTGGTCGCCCGACGCCTCGCTGTAGCGCAGCGTCTGGTCGTCGTCGACGTGGACGGCGTAGGTGCCCAGCGGGTGGGCGCGGGCCTCCTTGGGGAAGGCGTGGTCGGGCTTGTCGGGACCGGCGCTGTCGCCGTCGGTCATGCCCCGGATGAACATCGTCCCGTACTGCTCGAGCACCAGGGTGCCGCTGTGGTTGTCGGCGCTCGCCACCCGGACCGTGTAGCGGGTGCCCGACCGGCTGACCCGGACGCTGTGGCCCTCGGCGGTGGTGACCAGCTCCTGGCCGGGGACCAAGGGCTGGTGGAAGTGCATGTCGTGCTCGCCGTGCACGATGCGGGCGTACCACTCCGGGGAGACGAGGTCGTGCAGGGGGGCGCTCATCGACTCCCACGTCGGCACCACGCCGAACACGGGCGGCACCGCCCGGCCCGTGGCGTAGACCGGGTTGGCGTCGTTGGTCGCCGCCGCGTAGGCCAGCGCCCGCGCCGGGTCGACCGTCTCGACCCGCTCCCCGTACGTCGTGCCCAGCCTCTCGACCGCCAGCGCCATGGGGGCAACCGTACCGGACCGCCCGGCGGTGACGGCCGGGCCCAGGGGTGGGCCGCCGTAGGCTGGCGGGATGGCCCGGCTCCTCCTCCTGCGCCACGCGCGCTCGACCTGGAACGCCGAGGGCCGCTGGCAGGGGTGGGCCGACGCACCGCTGGACCCCGAGGGCGAGGAGCAGGCCCGGGCCCTGGGCGCCAGGCTGGCCGGCTCCGGGGTGACGTTCGCCGGCGCCGTCTCCTCCGACCTGGCCCGCTCGGCGGCCACGGCGGCGATCGTGGCCGCCGTGCTGGGTCTGGGCGAGGTGGAGGTGGAGCCCGACCTGCGGGAGCGGGACGTGGGCGACTGGAGCGGGCGGACCACCGAGGAGATCGAGCTGCTCTGGCCGGGCGCCGTCGACGCCTGGCGGGCGGGGCGGCTGCACCGGCCGCCCGGGGGCGAGCACGAGCCCTCGTTCCGGGCCCGGGTGGTGGGCGCCGTCGAGCGCCTGGCCGCCCGCCCCGGCGGCCCCCTGCTGGTCGTCACCCACGGCGGAGTCATCCGGGCCGTGGAGCGCCACCTCGGCGGCGACCCCCGCTCCACCGCCAACCTGTCGGGACGCTGGGCCGAGGTGGTCGACGGCGTGCTGGCCGCGGGCGAGGCCGTGGCCCTGCCGGTCGACGAGGAGGAGACCGTCACCACCGCCCTGTAGCGGCCGCTCCCGCCCGCTCGGATGGCGGCTGCGGGCGGGAGCGCTCCGTCGCGGCGCCGGAGCACCTTGGATGTCACAGGCGCCCGCTACCTTCGGGCCGGTGGAGGTCAAGGTCATCCGCAGTCCCCGCCGGCGCAAGACGGTGCAGGCCCGCCAGGTGGGCGGCGTCCTGCACGTGTCGATCCCGGCCACCATGTCCGCCGCCGAGGAGCAGCGCCACGTGGCGGAGATGGTCCGCCGCATGCGCCGGCGCACGGCGTCGTCGCTGGTCGGCCTGCCGGCCCGGGCCGAGGCGCTGGCCGCCGCCCACGGCCTGGAGCGGCCGGCCTCGATCCGCTGGGTGGAGAACCAGGAGTGGCGCTGGGGCTCCTGCACCCCGGCCGACGGCACCATCCGCATCTCGTCCCGGCTCGCCACCGAGCCGCCCTGGGTGCTCGACTACGTGGTCGTGCACGAGCTGGCCCACCTCACCTTCCCCGGCCACGGCCGGTCGTTCTGGGACCTGGTCGGGCGCTACCCGCTCACCGAGCGGGCCCGGGGCTTCCTCATGGCCCGCGGCCTCGAGCACGCCGGGTGACCGGGCCGGCGACCGCCACCGGCGGCGGGGAGCGGTGAGCGAGGCCGACGGCGGCGGGC
>JBOGHR010000211.1:0-2140 GCA_050744905.1 Acidimicrobiales bacterium | reverse complement strand
TGAAGGCCCAGGTCCACGTGGGCGGCCGGGGCAAGGCGGGCGGGGTCCGGGTGGCGGGCGACGGCGACGAGGCCCGCCGGGCGGCGTCGGACATCCTGGGCATGTCCATCACGGGCCACGTGGTGCGGGCCGTGCTGGTCGAGCGGGCCAGCGACATCGCCGCCGAGTACTACGCGTCGTTCACCCTCGACCGCTCGGCCAAGCTGCACCTGGGCCTGCTGTCGGCCCGGGGCGGCGTGGACATCGAGCAGGTGGCGGCCGAGGCGCCCGCCGCCATCGCCCGCCTCCACGTGGACCCGGTCGACGGGCTGTCCGACGAGGAGTGCCGGGCGTGGGTCGCCCGGGCCGGCCTGGCGCCGGAGGCGGAGGACGGCGTTGCCGCGCTGGTCGGCCGCCTGTACCGGTGCTACGTGGACGGCGACGCCGACCTGGTCGAGGTCAACCCCCTGGTGCTGACCGGCGGGGGCGACGTGGTGGCCCTCGACGCCAAGGTCACCCTGGACGACAACGCCGCCTTCCGGCACCCGGAGTGGGAGGAGTTCCTGGGGACCGAGGTGGTGGACGACCGCGAGCGCCTGGCCCGGGAGAAGGGGCTCCAGTACGTGGGCCTGGACGGCACGGTGGGCATCATCGCCAACGGCGCCGGCCTGGCCATGAGCACCCTGGACGTGGTGAACCAGGTGGGCGGCGAGGCCGCCAACTTCCTCGACATCGGCGGCGGGGCCAGCGCTGCGGTGATGGCCAACGCCCTGGAGGTCATCAGCACCGACGACAACGTCCGGGCCATCCTGGTGAACATCTTCGGCGGCATCACCCGGGGCGAGGAGGTGGCCAACGGGATCGTCGAGGCCCTGGGCCGGGTGGAGCTGGTCGCCCCCCTGGTGGTCCGCCTGGACGGGACCAACGCCGCCGAGGGGCGGGCCATCCTCGCCGGCCACGAGTCCGACCGGCTGATCAGCCGGGCCACCATGCTCGACGCCGCCCGCACCGCCGTCGAGCTGGCGGCGGCCGGCGCCGGCGGGGGAGAGGGTTAGGCGTGGCCATCTTCGTGGACGAGACGACCAGGGTCGTCGTGCAGGGGCTCACCGGCAGCCAGGGCCGCTTCTACGGGCTGCGCAACCGCGACTACGGCACCCGGGTGGTGGCCGGCACCAACCCCAAGAAGGCGGGCACCGACGTCGACGGCATCCCCGTCTTCGCCACCGTGGGGAAGGCGGCCGCCGAGACCGGGGCCACCGTGTCGTGCGTCTTCATCCCCGCTCCCGGCGTGCCGGGCGCCGTCCTGGAGGCCGCCGAGGCGGGAATCGAGCTGGTCGTGGTCATCACCGAGGGCGTGCCCGCCCACGACGAGGCCCACCTGCACAACCGCCTGCGCCGGGACTTCCCCCGCACCCGGATGCTGGGCCCGAACTGCCCGGGCGTGATCACCCCGGGCCGCTGCAACATCGGGATCACCGCCGGCGAGATCGCCCTGGGCGGCGGCCCGGTGGGCATCGTCAGCCGCTCGGGGACGCTCACCTACCAGGCGCTGTACGAGCTCAAGCAGGCGGGCATCGGGGTCACGACCTGCGTCGGCATCGGCGGCGACCCCGTCCCCGGCACGTCGTTCATCGACTGCCTGGAGCGGTTCGAGAACGACCCGGAGACCGGGGCGGTCATGCTGATCGGCGAGATCGGGGGGTCGGCCGAGGAGGAGGCGGCCGACTTCGTGGCGTCGGCGATGACCAAGCCGGTGGTCGCCTACGTGGCCGGGGTCACCGCCCCCCCGGGCCGGCGCATGGGCCACGCCGGCGCCATCGTCTCCGGCTCCAAGGGGACGGCCAAGGCCAAGATCGACGCCCTGCGGGCCGCCGGCGTCCAGGTGGCGGCCAACCCCACCGAGGCCGGCTTCCTCATGGCCGCCGTGGTGGCCGGGCTGCGCTGAGCCGACCGCAGGCGAACCGGTCGCGGGAACGACTCGGATCCGAGTCGTGCCGGCGACCGGTAGGGCGGTGGTCGCACCTGGCCACAAACCTTCGCCGCGTTCGCAGCGGCAAGGTCCGTGGCCGTACTCGCCGCCGCAGGCGGCCTCTTTCGGCTGCGGACAACGAGAAGGGACAGGGCGGAGGCGGCGCGAGCTCCGCTCGCCCGCCGGAGCACG
>JBOGHR010000210.1:0-1990 GCA_050744905.1 Acidimicrobiales bacterium | reverse complement strand
CACCTGTGGCAGTCCGTCGACCGGGTGGCGGCCGGGAGGGAGATCGCCCGCCACGCGCCCGGCGCCAGGGTGCTCGTGCAGGTGAACGTGACCGGCGCCGGCGACCGCAACGGCTGCGGGTGGCACGACGCCCCCGCCCTGGTCGCCGACCTGCGCGGGCTGGGCCTGGACGTGCGCGGCCTCATGGCCATCGCCGGGCGCGACGACGCCCGCCCGCAGTTCCGGCGGTTGGCCGCTTTGGGGCGGACCCTGGGGCTCACCGAGCTGTCGATGGGCATGTCCGGCGACCTGGAGGTCGCCGTGGAGGAGGGCTCGACGATGGTGCGCGTGGGCGAGGCGATCTTCGGTCCCCGCCCGGTCCCCGTCCGCGGGGGCGAGCGAAACTATCCTGCGGCAGAAGGAGGCTCGTAAATGCCTGGCATGCTCCGGCGGGCGATGGTCTACCTGGGCCTCGTCGACGACGACTACGACGACTACGAGCCCTCGTACGAGGAGCAGGCGCCGCCCGCCCCGCCGGCGCGCCCGGCGGCCCGCCCGTACGGTCCCGACCCGTCGTACGAGGCGGCGCCCACCAGCAGCATCCGGACCATCCCCCGCGAGCCCCCGCCCCCGCCCGAGGCGGGCGCCGCCGTGTCGTCGGTGACCCCGCGCCCGTCGGTGGTCCGCGCCATCCCCCAGGTCCAGAGCGCCAAGGTGCACGTGATCGCGCCGTCGCACTTCCCCGACGCCAAGGAGATCGGCGACCGCCTCAAGGGCAGCCAGCCGGTGATCGTCAACCTCCAGGCGGCCGACCGGGAGCTGGAGCGGCGCATGATCGACTTCTGCAGCGGCGCCGCCTACGTGCTCGGCGGGTCCATGGACAAGGTGGCCGACCACGTGTTCCTGCTCACCCCGACCAACGTCGAGGTGTCGGCGGAGGAGAAGCGGCGGCTGCAAGAGCGCGGCCTGTACCGCCCGTGAACGTCGTCTGCCTGCTCCTCAACCTGTACCTGCTCGCCGTGTTCGCCCGCATCATCCTGAGCTGGTTCCCGATCTCGCCGGACTCGGCCATGGCGCCGGTGTTCTCCTTCCTGTACAACGTGACCGAGCCCGTCCTGGGGCCCGTCCGCCGCCTGCTGCCACCGGTCGGCATGGGCGGCATGGGCCTGGACCTGTCGCCCATCATCGTCGTCCTCGGCGCCCAGCTGCTGCTGTTCCCGCTGCTCGGCTGCGGGTTCTTCTAGTGCCCCGGCCACAGGCTCTCGCCGCGTTCGCCGCGGGGAGGTCCGTGGCCGCACTCGCCGCCGCAGGCGGCCTCTGCGGCTGCGGACACCGAGAGAGGACAGGGCGGAGGCGGCGCGAGCTCCGCTCGCCCGCCGGAGCACGATCCAACTCGACTGAGTGGAGTGAGCGAAGCGAACGAACGAGGTCGAAGCACTGATGCTCCCGCGAGGGGCCCGATCGACGCGGAGGTAGCCTTGGACAGCGTGGACGTCTCCCCGCAGACGATTCGTCAGGTCGAGTTCCGCGAGAAGCTCCGCGGCTACCACCAGGACGACGTCGACGAGTTCCTCGAGCGGGTGGCCGCCGGCCTGGAGATCCTCCAGGAGCGGCTTCGCCAGGCCACCGAGCGGGCGGTGCGGGCCGAGCAGGCCGTCGGCGACCGCCGGGAGGACGACGAGTCGCTGCGGCGCACGCTCGTGCTGGCCCAGCGCACCGCCGACCTGGCGATGAAGGAGGCCAGGGAGCAGGCGGCGCGGCTGATGGAGGAGGCCGAGAAGGAGGCGGCGGCGATCACGGCGGACGCCGGGGCGGAGGCCCGCCGGCTGACCGACGAGGCGCAGGTGCAGGCCCGCGAGGAGGTCGAGCAGCTCAAGGCGGCGCGCGGACAGCTGCGCGACGAGGTGGACCAGCTGGTCCGCTACCTCGACGAGCAGCGGGCGCGGGCCAAGGCGGTGCTCACCGAGGCGGCTCGCGACCTCGACCAGGCGCTGACCGCCCCCGCCCCGCC
>JBOGHR010000209.1:0-3307 GCA_050744905.1 Acidimicrobiales bacterium | reverse complement strand
TGCGAACTCGTCGCCGCCGAGCCGGGCGACGAGGTCGCCGGGCCGCACGGCGTCGGTGAGGCGGGCGGCCACGGCGCAGAGCAGGGCGTCGCCGGCGGCGTGCCCCAGGGCGTCGTTGACGTCCTTGAAGTCGTCCAGGTCCACGAACAGCACGGCGAGGGTGCCCTCCCGCCAGTCGGGGGCCAGCGCCGCCTCCAGCCGGGCGTGGAAGGCGGCCCGGTTGGCCAGCCCGGTGAGGGGGTCGTGGTCGGCGCGCAGGGTCAGGCTCCGGTGGCTGGTGGCGACGAAGTCGGCCATGGCGTTGAAGGTGGCGGCGAGGTCGCCGATCTCGTCGGCCCGCCCTACCTCGACCCGGTGGTCCAGCTCGCCGGCCGCCAGGCGCTCGGCCGAGTCCCGCAGCGTGGCCACGGGCCCGAGCACCTCGGTCGACAGCCGGCGGGCCAGGCGCACCACCATGGCGATGAAGACGAGGGCGGCCAGCGCGGTCGCCACCGTCAGGTTCCGCTCGAGGGCGGCGGCGCCGGCCAGGTCGGCGCGGGCCCGGGCGCGGCTGGCGGCGCCGGCCTCGTCGAGGAGCTCGAAGTTCCGCCGTCCCTCGGCCACCCGGGCCAGGAACTGCGCCGGGGTGAGGGTGGTGACGTCGCTCGACCACAGCTCCCGCGCCCGGGCGAGCTGGCGCCGCACGACCTCCCGCCCGCCACCGGGGCGCAGGACGGCGACGGCGCGCTCGAAGCTGGCCGCCTCGGCGGCCACGGCGGCGTCGAGCTCCCGGCGGTCGGCGGCCGGGTCCTGCACGGCGGCCAAGCGGAGAAGGGCGGTGGACACGATGTCGGCCCGCAGCCGGGCCAGGACGCCGGCCTCCTCGTCCATGCGCAGCGCCGCCTGGCGGAAGGCCCCCACCGTGGAGCGGGTCGCCGCGAAGCTGGCCAGCCCGCCCGCCGCGAAGAGGGCGAGGAGGACGGCCAGGGCCCGGGTCCAGCGCGTCCGGAGGCTCCGGCGGCGCGCCGCACCCGCCGTCTGCCCCGCCGGGCCGGCGGTGGTCGGGGAGGCGCTCGGCGTGCGCATGTTCGCGAGGGTGGCTCCTGGGTCGTCGGCTCGGTGGCGCGGGATCCCTCCCTATCGGCACGTCGAGTCCGTCGGTCGCGCGCTTTGGGGGCGGCTCGCCGCCATCGGGGCGAGCCAGGCGGGGGTGGGAAGGCCCCACGGACGGCGAAAGGGGAGGAATGGGCCTCCGGTCGTCCCGGTTCAGCCGGGACCGGCGTCGTTGCCGGCCGACAGGCGCCGGCGCCCGTCGACGATGTGCTGCCGCCGGCGGGAGACCAGGTACCGGGGCGAGCCCAGCGAGAGGTCGAACGGGTGCAGGGGGAAGCCGCCGGCGCGCAGCAGGGTGGCGGCTCGCTGCGAGATGCCGCCCTGGCGGACGCCGAAGTGGGCGAGCAGCGCCTTCTGGGTCAACCCGCCCCGCCGCTGGTCGAACACGTCGTTGGCGCGGCCCACCGCCCAGCAGATCGCCGCCGCCGCGGTGTCGGCCCGGCCCCGGCGCCGGAACACCTCGGGGCCGTTGACGGCGATCTGGGCCAGGAGCCGCCGGGCGGCGGTGCGGTACTCGGCGTCGAGCACCTCGTCGCAGCCGCGGTCGCACCGGGCGAGCACGTCAGCGACCCGGTCGTGCACGTCGGCCGGGATGCCCGTCCAGTCGAACGCCTCGTCGGGGAGGGGGGCGGCGTCGAGGGCCTCGAGCGCCTCGGGCCCGCCCACCGCCCGCTCCAGGATGGCGAGCATCACCGAGTCGTAGTCCGGGTCGTCGTCGTCCCAGTCGTCGTCCCAGCCGTCGTCGTGCCAGCCGTCGTCCTCGTCGCCCATCTCCCAGGGGCCGCCGGGGCCCACTCCGAGGGCGGCAAGCAGGGCGTCGGGACCCTGGGGCCGGGGGGAGCGGATCGTGGCCTGGTACTGCGGCTCCCAGTGGTCGACGGCCTCGATGGTCTCGTCGGTCAGGCGGGGCGGGATGCCCCGCTCGGCGTGGCAGAACCGCACGAAGCCGCGCAGCACGGCGGGCGCCTTGGCCAGGTAGGCCACGTCGGCGACCACCTTGGGGGGGATCCAGTCGGCGAGGAGGATCTCGACGGCCGCCGGGCTCCATCGCACCGGGTCGCCGGGCCCGTAGTCGCAGCCGAACCACAGGATCACGTCGAGGAGGTCGCGGTGGTCGCGACCACGCAGGCCCGACGCGAACGGCGAGGCGAAGAACCGCTCGGCCAGGCGGCGCCGGTCGCCGTCGCTCCACTCCGGTCGCTGGTAGCCCCGGCCGCCGTCGGGCAGGAGGCCGACCACCCACTCGACCAGGGGACGGCACGCCGGCCACGTCTCGGTCTCGATGGGCGGGAAGGTGATCGCCGTGGTGGTGGCGGCGTCGACGATGCGCGCCTTGGCCTCCGCCGCCGGGATGTCGGAGAACGCCGTGTCGGGGTCGCCCACCTTGGCGCGCATGAAGGCGACGAGGTCGCCGATGGGCTCGTCCACCACGAAGGCGTCCTTCACCAGCGTGCCGAGGTTGTGGTCGATGTAGACGACGGCGGTGAGCTCGTGGCCGGAGGGGAACCGGACGCCGACCAAGACGTTGTCGCCGTCGCCCAGGACGTGGGTCATCTCCGTCGAGCGGCAGGGCTCCGCCGATCCCATGCCGGCCAGCCACTCGGGCAGGCGGTGGTCGCGGCCGGCGAGGGTCCGCGCCACCCGCCGCCGCTCCACCTCGTCGGAGCCCAGCGCCGCCAGGGCGGCCAGCAGCGCCGAGGTCTCGGGGCGGTCGACGTCGGCCAGGCTCCGCACCAGCTCCTCGCGCGACGGGCCCGCCGGCTGGCTGGGCTCCAACGGGCTCGTCCGGGCCGCCTCCACGGCGGCGAGCAGGGCGCTGGCCAGGGCCAGCAGCGCAAGCGGGTGGTCGCGGACCAGGGCGCGGCGGACGTCGGCCAGGAGGTCGGGCTCCCGTGGCTGCCGCCCGGGGTAGCCCGGGTCGCCGGGCTGGAAGCCCAGGGGGCGCGTCCCCTTGGGGGTGACGCGCCCGCCCTTGCGGTGCCTCCCCTTCCTCGCCACGGGGCCAGCCTATGGACCCGCACCCTCCCTCGCGTGCCGCGCCCGGTCGTGCCCCGCCACCACGAACCACCACGTCGGGCTCCACCACGAGCGACCCCCCTCATGGCGACGAGCCGGCCGTGTGACGTGCCGCCCAGGCGTGAGCGCACCGCGGGTGTGAGCGGCGGCGCGGCGCCGGGGGTGCCGGCGTGGCCGAGGGGTCGGCCGGCGTCAGGCC
>JBOGHR010000208.1:0-12033 GCA_050744905.1 Acidimicrobiales bacterium | reverse complement strand
GCCCCCCCGCGGCGGCAAGGGCGAGGCCCCCGCCGCCCCCGCCGCGCGCCCCGCCGCCGAGGAGGCTGCCCCCGATGCCGGACCGACGCCCCCCGCCGACGTCCCCCAGGACGAGCCCATCAACCGGGGGATGCTGCTCAAGTTCCTCTCCTCGGTCCGCCCCTAGCGCGGCGGTCGGGACCCCGGGCGAGCGCGAGACTCGCGGTGTGAGGGCCGCGGCCTGATGTCCGTCGACCGCACCGGGGCGGCGTCCGAGGGCGATCGGCTCGGCGCGCTCCTGGTGCAGGCCAAGCTGCTGTCGGCCGAGCAGCTCGACCGGGCCCTGGCCGAGCAGGCCAAGACCCAGAAGTCGCTGGGGCGCATCCTCATCGACGGGGGCCTGGTCACCGAGGGCGACCTGGTGGCCATGCTCTCGCGCCAGATCGGGCTCGACTTCGTCGACCTGTCCGAGCACTCGATCGACCCCAGCGCGGCCGGCCTGGTCAGCTCCTCGCTGGCCCGCCGCTACGAGGCCCTGCCCGTCGGCTGGGAGGACAACCGCCTGGTCCTGGCCATGGCCGACCCGTCGAACGTGTTCGCCGTCGACGACATCCGCACCATCACCAAGCGGGAGCTGAAGGTCGTCGTCGCCACCCGGGCCGCCATCCTCGAGGCGATCGACAAGTACCACCGCATGGACGGCGAGGCGGAGACGATCTCCGCCCAGGCGGCCAGCGAGAGCGAGGCCGACGACGACCTGGCCAGGGTCAAGGACATCGTCGAGGACGCGCCCATCGTCAAGCTGGTCAACATGCTGATCGGCCAGGCGGTGGCCGACCGGGCCTCGGACATCCACATCGAGCCCGGCGAGCACGACCTGCGCATCCGCTACCGCATCGACGGCGTGCTCCACGAGGTCATGCGCCCGCCCAAGAGCATCCAGTCGGGCGTGATCTCCCGCCTCAAGATCATGGCCGACATCAACATCGCCGAGCGCCGGATCCCCCAGGACGGTCGGGTCAACGTCAAGCTGGGCGGCAAGCCGGTGGACCTGCGGGTCGCCACCCTGCCCACCGTCTACGGGGAGAAGGTGGTGCTGCGGATCCTCGACAAGTCGACGGCCCTCCTCAAGCTGAGCGACCTGGGCTTCCTCCCCTCGTCGATGGAGCGCTACGAGCAGTCGTACCGCAAGCCGTACGGGACCATCCTGGTCACCGGGCCCACCGGCTCGGGCAAGTCCACGACCCTCTACGCCACCCTCAACATCCTCAACGAGGACACCAAGAACATCATCACCGTGGAGGACCCGGTGGAGTACCGCCTGCCGGGGGTCAACCAGATCCAGACCAACAACAAGGCGGGCATGACCTTCGCCGCCGCCCTGCGGTCCATCCTGCGCTCCGACCCCGACATCGTGCTGGTGGGCGAGATCCGGGACCGGGAGACGGCCACCATCGCCATCGAGGCCGCCCTCACCGGCCACCTCGTCCTGTCCACCCTGCACACCAACGACGCCGCCACCACGCCGACCCGCCTCATCGAGATGGGGGTGGAGCCGTTCCTGGTGGCCAGCGCCCTGGACTGCATCGTCGCCCAGCGGCTGGCCCGCCGGCTGTGCGAGAGGTGCAAGGAGCCCTACCCGTCCACGCCGGCCGAGCTGGCCCGGCTGGGCTGGGACGTCGAGGACGACGCGCCGGGCCGGCTGTTCCGGCCCGTGGGGTGCGCCCACTGCGGCCGCACCGGCTACCGCGGGCGCTTCGCCATCCACGAGGTGCTCACCGTCACCGAGGACATCGAGCGGCTCGTCGTCGACCGGGAGCACTCCGAGGACATCAAGAAGATGGCCGTGGCCCAGGGCATGCTCACCCTGCGCCAGGCCGGCCTCACCCACGTCGCCCAGGGCACCACGTCGATCGAGGAGATCCTCAGGGTCGTCGCCTGATCGTCCGATACCGGATCCATGCAGGCCGCCTCGCGTCGTCTCGGAGAGTTCCTGATCGAGCGGAAGGTGCTGTCCAGGGACGACCTGGAGGCCCTCCTGGTGCGAGAGGAGGCCGAGGGCGTCGCCCTCTCCAAGCTGCTCCTGGGGGAGGGGCTGGTGAGCGAGAAGGACCTGGTCGCCGCGGTGGCGGCCCAGGTCGGGCTCTCCTTCGTCGACTTCGACCACGTGGCCGTCAACCCCGCCCTCGACCGGCTGGTGCCCGCCGAGCTGGCCCGCCGCCACCTGGCCGTGGCCGTCGACTTCGACGGCAGCGACCTGGTGGTGGCCATGCTCGACCCGAGCGACCGGGAGGCGGTCACCGAGATCGAGCGGGCCACGGCATGGACGGTCCGCCCCGCCGTCGCCGTGCGGGCGGAGCTGTCCCGGGTGGTGGCCTCCATGTACGGCGGCCAGCCGGCCCCCGTGGTGGCCGAGGGGCCGGTGCCCGTCGACGAGGCGGCCCCCGACGCGGCGCTCGACGACTCCCTGCCGGAGGTCGAGCTGCACGTCAACGAGCTCCTGTCCCGGGTGGTCGACCTGGGCGGGTCCGACCTGCACCTGACCTCCGGCATCCGCCCCAGCGTCCGCGTGCACGGCGACATCAAGCCGCTGGAGGAGTTCCCGGTCATGACGCCGTCGGAGATCCGGCGGATGATCTACGCCATCCTCACCCAGAAGCAGCGGGAGCGCTTCGAGAACGACCTGGAGCTGGACACCTCGCACTCGGTGCCCCACCTGGGCCGCTTCCGCGTGAACGTCTTCCTCCAGCGAGACTCGGTGGGCTCGGTCATGCGGGTGATCCCCTTCGAGGTGGTGCCCATCGAGAAGCTGGGCCTGCCCCAGTCGGTGCTCCAGTTCGCCCACCTGCCCCGCGGGCTGGTGCTGGTGACGGGGCCCACCGGTTCGGGCAAGTCGACGACCCTGGCGTCGATGGTCGACATCGTCAACTCCTCCAAGCCCTGCCACATCATGACCGTCGAGGACCCCATCGAGTTCCTCCACAATCACAAGGCGGCGGTCGTCAACCAGCGCGAGGTGGGGGAGGACACCTACTCGTTCGCCGCCGCCCTCAAGCACGTGCTCCGCCAGGACCCCGACGTCATCCTGGTGGGCGAGATGCGCGACCTGGAGACGATCCACACCGCCCTGACGGCGGCCGAGACCGGCCACCTGGTCTTCGCCACCCTGCACACCCAGGACGCGCCGCAGTCGATCGACCGCATCATCGACGTGTTCCCCGCCCACCAGCAGCAGCAGGTGCGGACCCAGCTGGCCTCCGCCCTCCAGGGGATCGTCACCCAGCAGCTCGTCCCCCGCCCCGACGGCCGGGGCCGGGCGGTGGCGGCCGAGGTGCTGGTGGCCACCCCGGCGGTGCGCAACCTGATCCGGGAGGGCAAGACCCACCAGATCTACTCGGCCATGCAGGCCGGCGGGAAGTTCGGGATGCAGACCATGGACACGTCGCTGGCCGGCCTGGTGCGCAGCGGCGCCATCAGCATGGAGCTCGCCCTGGAGCGGTGCTCGAACGAGCAGGACATGCGCCGCCTGGCCGGCGGCGGGATGTAGCGGGAAGGAACCCACGAGCCGATGCCCGACACCTACACGTACAAGGTCCGCGACAAGCAGGGCAAGCTCCTGCAGGGGACCCTGGACGCCGACAGCACGACGCTGGTGGCGAACAAGCTGCGCCAGATGGGCTACGTGCCCATCGCCATCGACAAGAAGCCCAGCGGCGGGCTGTCGGCCGAGATCAAGCTGCCGGGCGCCGGCAAGCCCAAGATCAAGGACATCGCCGTGTTCAGCCGCCAGTTCGCGGTGATGATCGACTCCGGCCTGTCCCTGCTGCGGGCCCTGTACGTGCTCGAGGACCAGACCGAGAACAAGGCCCTGGCCAAGGTCATCGGCGAGGTCCGCCAGGACGTGGAGAAGGGCTCGTCGCTGTCCCAGGCCCTGGGCCGCCACCCCAAGGTCTTCTCCCGCCTCTACATCTCCATGGTGAAGGCGGGCGAGACGGGCGGGCAGCTCGACCGGGTGCTGGTCCAGCTGGCCGACACCATCGAGAAGCAGGTCGAGCTGCGCCAGAAGATCAAGTCGGCCATGACCTACCCGGTGGCCGTGCTGGCCCTGGTGATCCTGATCCTGGTGGCGATGCTGATCTTCATCGTCCCCACCTTCAAGACCCTCTACGACGACCTGGGCGGGACGCTGCCCCTGCCCACCCGGGTCCTCCTCTTCGTGTCGAGCATCATGGTCAAGGCGCTGCCGATCGTGATCCTGGCCGTGGTGGGGTTCGTCTTCGCCTTCAAGCGGTGGATCGAGAGCGAGAAGGGCCGGGCGGGCTGGGACCGGTTCAAGCTGCGGGTGCCGGTGTTCGGCAAGCTGGTCCGCCTCATCGCCCTCACCCGGTTCTCCAAGACCCTGGCCTCGCTGCTGCACGCCGGCGTACCCATCCTGGAGTCGCTGGAGATCACCTCCGACACGGTGGGCAACACCGTCGTGGCCGCCGCCGTCAAGGACGTGCAGGACGGCGTGAAGCAGGGCGAGCCCATCGCCAAGCGCCTGGAGGACCACCCGGTGTTCCCGCCCATGGTCGTGCAGATGCTGGCCGTGGGCGAGGAGACGGGCGCGGTGGACACCATGCTGGAGAAGGTGGGCGACTTCTACGAGCGGGAGGTGGAGGCCACCGTGGAGGCCCTCACGTCGCTCCTCGAGCCCCTCCTCATCTGCGTCCTGGGCGGCGCGGTGGGCGGCATGGTGGTCTCGCTCTACATGCCGATGTTCAACATCATCAAGCTCATCCAGTAGGGCGATCCGCCGCCGATGGGCGGAGGGGCCGGCGCGTGAAGCGCCGGCCCCTCGGCGCGGGTGGCCCTCCGGCGGCCGCCCGCCACGAAGGCCGCGGATTCCCCCTCAAGTCGACCGGCCGGGGCGGCGATATCTGTCCTGCGAGCTTCTGCTGACAAGGGCAAACCCGCCGGGAGGCGGGGACGCAAAGCCACGGGACCGACCCCCACAACGGCGTGGGAAGGCCAGCCGGGCTGCCTGGAGGACCTTCCCGGTGGATGCCGGGGGCGGGCCGAGAGGGCGGGGACGGGGCCCGCGCATCCATCGACATACGAACAAGGAGACACTCCGAATGATCGACAAGCTCCGCGAGCGCCGGGAGAACGAGGAGGGCTTCACCCTCATCGAGCTCATGGTGGTGGTGCTCATCATCGCCATCCTGCTGGCCATCGCCATCCCCACCTTCCTCGGCGCCCGTGACCGGGCCAACGACCGGGCGGCCCAGTCGTCCGCCCGCAACGCCCTGACCGCCGCCAAGGTGCTCTTCACCGACGACCAGGACTACCTGTCGGCCACCCCGACCAACCTCAACGCCGAGGAGCCCAGCCTGACGCACCAGACCGGTGCCTCGACCGGGTTCAAGATCGTCTCGGTGGCCTCCGACACCGCCGGCGACGAGTTCGGCGCCGCCGTCCTCTCCAAGAGCGGCAAGTGCTTCCTCATCAACGACGCCTCCGGCTCGGGCGGCGGCACGACCTTCGCGGTCCAGGACCCCTCCTCGGCCTGCGACGGCACCACCGCCCTGGCGGCTGCCGACCTCGAGTGGTAGCCCGAACGACCGTCTGAGACCATCGCAGGGAGCGGGGCCCTCCGGGGCCCCGCTTCCGCGTTTACGCTCCCCCCGACCATGACCGCCCTGCTCGTCACCGCCTGCGGCCTCCTCGGCCTCGCCGTCGGCTCGTTCCTCAACGTGGTGATCGCCCGGGTCCCCAAGAAGGAGTCGGTGGTCGCCCCCCGGTCCCGCTGCCCGGGCTGCGGGGCCGCCATCGCGCCGCGGGACAACGTCCCCGTCGTCTCCTGGCTGGCGCTGCGGGGCCGTTGCCGTTCGTGCCACGAGCGCATCTCGGCCCGCTACCCGCTGGTGGAGATCGCGACGGCGGTGCTCTTCGCCCTCACCGCCCTGCGCTTCGGCGCCGACGCCGCCCTGCCCGCCTTCCTGGTGTTCGTCGCCGCCCTGGTCGCCATCACCCCCATCGACCTGGAGCTGCGCATCGTCCCCAACCGCATCGTGTACCCAACGCTGTTCGTGTCGGCGCCGCTGCTGCTGCTGGCGGCGGCGATCCACGGCGACTGGGCGTCGGCCCGTGAGGCGGCCATCGGCGGGGTGGCGGCGTTCGCCGTGTTCTTCGTCCTGTGGTACGTGAGCCCCAGGGGCATGGGGTACGGCGACGTGCGCCTGTCGGGCGTCATCGGGATGTTCCTGGGCTGGCTGGGCCTGTGGGAGGTCGCCCTCGGCCTGTTCCTGGCCTTCCTGTCGGCGTCGGTGATCGGCGTGGCCCTGATGGCGGCGGGGCGCAAGGGCCGCAAGGACGCCATCCCCTTCGGCCCCTTCCTGGCCCTGGGCGCGGTGCTCGCCCTGCTCGCCGGCGACCCCCTCCTGGCCTGGTACGGGGTGTAGCGCTTCGACCTCATTCGTTGGCTCCGCTCACGCGGTGAACGTTGCCAGGGTGTAGCGGCCGGCTCCCTGCCGCGCTCAACCCGGCGGCGCCGAGCGCCGATACAGCCTCGATGCCCTCCGCGCTGCGCCGCCTCCGCCGCCGACCGCCGGACGAGGGGGGGTTCACCCTCCTCGAGCTGGTGGTGGCCCTGGGCCTGACGGCGTTCGTGTTCGCCGCCCTCGCCTCGCTGCTCGGATCGGGCCTGCGGACGCTGTCGCTCCAGAAGGCGAGGACCCAGGGCAACGAGGTGGCCACCCAGGGGATCGAGGACCTCCAGCAGCTCCCCTACGACCGCCTGGGCCTCTGCGCGGCCCCGGCCGGCCCCGTCCCCGCCGGGATGGCCGAGACCGTCCTCCTGGCCAACTGCGCCGGCTCCCCGGTGCGGTACCAGCCCTGCCCCAACCCCGGCTTCGCCACCGTGGGCGACGTGCCCGCCGAGTCCTACACCTGCCCACGGCTCAACATCGGCTACCAGGTCCGCCGCTACGTGGCGTGGGGCGACGTGGCCCGCACCGAGAAGCGCCTCGCCGTCTTCGTGACCTGGACGGACGCGGCCGGCACCCACGAGGTGTCCCAGCAGAGCTCGCTGCGCATCCCCAACCGGGCCGACATCGTGGGCCTGGCCCCGCCGAGGGTCGAGTGGACGAAGGTCGCCCCGACGTCGAGCACGGTCGACGCCGGCGGCGTGCTCGCCAACGACCTGGACCTGCAGGCGACGATCGACAAGCCGTCGCCGTCGGGCCCCGACACGGTGGTGGCCGCGTTCAACACGCTGGAGAGCGGCACCCCGACGACCAGGTCGGTCACCCTGACCGAGCAGCCCGGCATGTGCACCACGCCGCCGCCGGCGGGCGGGAAGTGCTTCGCCACCACCGTCGCGGCCGGAAGCTTCACCTTCGGGACGGGGTCGCAGCACTTCACGTTCACCGTGATCCGCAGCATCGACGCCAAGGTGAACTCCAAGGTGGCGACGCCGTCGAACGAGTTCTGCGAGACGGTGTGCCCGGCCACGCTCCCGTCCATCTCGGGGTCGCTCGACGGGGGGGCGACGACGGTCGACATCGACGCCGCCGGGGCACTGGTGGCCGACCTGGTCGTGCGGGCCAGCACGCAGAACCTGACGCCGACCGACAGCGTCACCCTGGTGTTCGAGACGCTCTCGGGAGCCAAGACGGTGACCATGGTGCCCGACGACCCGGCCTTCACCTGCGTGGTGGGGGCCTGCTCCGGCACCTGGAGCGTCACCGTCCCCAGGTCGGCCGGCTACCTCTTCCCGGCCGGGACGGGACGCTCGCTCTACCTGGCCGGTGCCCAGACGGTGGGCCCGAACACGGTGGACGTCGGGTCCACGACCGCCGGCGAGCTCTCCGGGTTGACGTTCCAATGAGCGCCATCCGCCACCGGGAGCCCGAGGAGGGCTTCACCATCGTGGAGCTGGCGGTGACGGTGCTGTTGCTGGGCATCGTGGTGGCCGTGCTCTTCGCGTTCCTCGACAGCACCACCTCGGTGACGGCCAAGGCGACCCGCAACGTGGAGGCGGAGCAGGCCGGCCAGCTGGCCCTGCGGACCATCTCCCAGGACGTGCGGAGCGCCAACCCCGTGGTTGCCACCTACCCGCCGGCGCCCACGTCGTGCGCGGCGGGGGGCTCGTTCCCGGCGGCGTACGCCACCTGCCTGCCCGTCGTGATGGTGCGCAGCGACGTCACCGGCCCGACGTGCACCGGCCCCGACGGCTTCCTGGTGCAGGCGCCCTACAGCCGCATCACCTACGCGCTGGCCGGCGGGCGGGTGCTCCAGGACCGCACCGACTACTCGAGCACCTGCGCGGTCACCCGCTCCTACACCGGGCGGGTGATCATCGACCAGGTGGTGAACGGGGCCGGTTCCCCGCTGTTCACCCTGCTCGACCGATCCGGGAACGTGACGGCCGCCGCCACGAACGCGGCCTCGGTGCGCATCGCCCTCGAGGTCCGCTACCACCCGCGCGCCGGCGTGCTGGACCTGGCCAGCACCGTCGCCCTGCGCAACTACCGGTGAGGGCCCGGGGGGTGGACCAGGCCGTCGCCACCCGGACAGGGCGGGGGCGCGGACGCGCCGTTCGAGCAGACACTCAGCGCCGGAAGGGAGCATCGATGAGGAACGGGGCCGACCCCAGGGGCGAGCGGGGAAGCATCATCATCGCCGTGGGGGTGATGTTCGTCGCCACCTCGCTCATCGTCAGCATGGTCACGATGACCGACTTCGGCCTGCGCTCCAGCCGCCGGGCGGGGGACTCGGCCAACGCCCTCCAGGTGGCGGACGCCGGCGTCAACGACGCCGTCCGCAGGGCCGCCTTCGTGGCCGGCACGACCTTCTCGGACACCCGCTCGCTGGGCAGCGCCGGGTCCTACTCCTTCACCGCCACCAAGGATCCCACCGCGGAGCTGTGGCACATCGACGCCGTGGGGACCGACGCCACCGGCGTCCGGCGCCGGATCAGGGCCGACGCCGTCCCCGAGAGCATCTTCGCCAACGCCCTGTTCGGCCAGTCGGCCATCCAGCTCGGCGCCGGCGTGGCCGTGGACAGCTACCGCAGCGGCACCAGCTCCCTCACCACGTGCACCGGGCGGGGCTACGTGGGGACCAACTCGGCGGCCACCTTCTCCTCCACCGGCAGCGGCGGCGGCGGCGGCGTGACCAACTGCGGCGGCACCTACCGCTACGACGGGTGCATCTCCTACGCCGACGCCACGCCCGTGCCCGACATCCCCGCCTCGGCCAAGTGCCCGACGCCGGTGCAAAAGGTCACGCCGAAGTTCCCCCTCCCCACCATCACCGGGCCCACGGGCGCGCCGGTCCCCCAGCCAGGGGGAGCGTGCACCTCCGACCCGGCGACCTGGATCCCGAGCGGCACCCACTACTGGACCAGCCTGAGGATGCGGGACGGCTGCCGGGTGGCGCTCAACGCGGCGGGGGACCCGGCGGAGATCTACGTCACCGGCGGGGTCGAGGTGGGCAACGTCACCGGGCTGGGTGGCAGCGTCAACGCACCCATCGGCGGCAGCGGCGGCTGCCCCACCTCCGGCGGCGGCTACGACGTCCGCTACTGCCCGGGGTGGCCGGCCAAGCTGCAGGTCAACGTCCTGAGCGGGACCAGCGGCGTGCTGTGCTTCAACGCCAACAACACCGAGTTCTGGGGCCTGATCGCCGCTCCCGACCGCTCGATCACCCGGTGTGGCAGCGGGGGCGCCCAGTTCAAGGTCTGGGGCGCCCTGCTGGCCAACTCGGTGGACTCCCACGCCCAGTTCCACCTCCACTACGACGAGTCGCTGGCCAGCCTGACCAACGGCCGCTACGTCACCAAGAACTGGCGGGAGGAGCCGCTCTCCTGAGGCGGCGGCGGGGTGGGGACGAGAGGGGACGGGCCGGCTCGGCGGCCGGCCCGTGGCGCGCCCGTGCCCGCCGGCGGGGCCGGAATCACTCCTACAGTGCCCCTCCCCGGCGTGCCGATGATGGGCATGGCATCCGCATCGAAGGATGCCCTGAAAGACGGTCGGAGGATCGACGTGGAGCGCTGCGGGAAGCGAGGGGAGGTCTGATGGCGACGCGTGTCGTCGGCGTCGACCTCGGCAGTTACGGCGTACGGGCGGTGGAGCTCAGCCTGGCCGGCGGCGAGGCGACCCTCGAGCGCTTCGCCCAGGTCACGCTTCCGCCGGGCGCCGTCCGTGACGGCGAGGTGGTGGACGCCCCGGCGGTGTCCGCCAGCCTCCGCCGGCTGTGGACCGAGGGCGGGTTCAAGGGCAAGAGGGTCGTGGTGGGGGTGGCCAACCAGCGGGTGATCGTCCGCCTGGCCGAGATGCCGGCCATGAGCGAGGCCGACTTCGCCTCCGCCCTGCGCTTCGAGGCCCAGGACCTCATCCCCATCCCGATCGACGACGCCATCTTGGACTTCCAGATCCTCGACGACGTGGTCGACAACACCGACGGCGAGGCCCGCATGCGGGTCCTGCTGGCCGCCGCCCAGCGGGACATGGTGCGCAACCACCTGGCCGCCGTGGAGGGCGCCGGCCTCCAGGCCGCCACCGTCGACGTGGTGCCCTTCGCACTGGTGCGGGCGCTCAACGCCAACGCCCCGGCGTTCGACTTCGACACGCGGGCCGAGGCCATCGTGTGCATCGGCGGTGGGGTCACCAACATCGTGGTCCACGAGCGGGGCGTGCCCCGCTTCGTGCGGGTCCTCCTCGTCGGCGGCGACGACGTCACCGACGCCGTCGTCCGCGAGCTGGGCGTGCAGATCGACGAGGCCGAGTCCCTCAAGCGCCGGGCCGACATCTCCTCCCCCGACCCCCTGGTGGCCCGGGCCGGCCAGGTCGTCAGCGACCGGGTGGGCCCGCTGGTCGAGGAGATCCGGGGCTCGCTCGACTACTACATGGCCCAGTCGCAGTCCGCCGTCGTGGACCGGGTGCTGGTCACCGGGGGCGGCAGCCGGATGGCCGGCCTCATGGAGCGCCTCCAGTCCCAGGTCGGCGCCCACGTCGAGCCCGCCCGCCCCCTGGCCGGGATGCGCATCGGCCGCCACGTCGGCCTCGACGAGTCGGACCTGGCCGACAGCCAGGCCCTCCTCGCCGTGCCCATCGGGCTCGCCCTCGCCGGCGAGGCGCGCAAGGGCCTGCGGCGCATCAACCTCGTCCCCCGGGAGGTGGCCGCCGGGCGCCAGCAGCGCCGCTCCGCCGTCCTGGCCGGCAGCGGGGTGGCCGCCATGGCCGCCCTCCTGGTCGGCCTGTGGGGCGCCCAGGCCGGCAAGGTCGACGACGAGCGCCAGGCGGCCGCCCGCAGCCAGCGGGAGAGCCAGCGGCTCCAGCGGGAGGTGGCGACGCTGGGCGACACCATCGCCCTCGACGCCGAGCTGGCCGAGCGGCGGGCCCAGGTGCAGACGGTCCTGGCCACCGACGTGGCGTGGACCCGCCTTTTCAACGAGGTCGCCACCGTCCTGCCCAACGACGTGTGGCTCACCTCGTTCAACGGCAAGGCCGGCGGTGAGGTCAACTTCTCGGCCAAGGGCTTCGACCAGACCTCGACCGCCCGGTGGCTGCTGCGCATGGGCGAGCTGAGGTCGCTGTCCGGCCTGTGGGTGCCCAACTCCGCCAAGGACGGCGACGGCCCCGCCTCGACCGTCACGTTCACATCCGACGCCGCCCTGACCCCCGCCGCCAACTCCGAGCGGGTGCAGCGCTACCTGGAGGAGAAGCCGTGACCCGGCGTCGCACCATGATCATCGCCGGCGCCGCCGCGCTGGCCGTGCTCGTCCTGTGGTACCTGGTGCTGTGGAGCCCGCGGCAGTCGGAGCTGTCCGACGCCCGGGACCAGCGGGAGCGGGCCGAGGCCGAGCACCAGGAGCTGGCCACCCGCCTGGCCCGCCTGAAGGCGTCGCAGAAGGACGAGCCCATCAAGCGGGCCCAGGTCGAGGCCCTGCGCACGACCATCCCCGACGACCCCAAGCTGGCGGCGTTCATCCTCGACACCAACGACGCCGCCGCCAAGGCCGGCATCGACTGGATCAGCGTGGCCCCCGCCGAGCCCGCCCCCGGCACC
>JBOGHR010000207.1:0-1571 GCA_050744905.1 Acidimicrobiales bacterium | reverse complement strand
GGGCGGCGCCGAGCACGTCGCGCGCCGGCTGGTCGCCGGCGGGCAGCAGGGGGCCGAAGCCCTGGGCGATCAGCCGGCTGATGGGGGCGTTGGGCGACGAGGCCAGGACCGGCACGCCCAGGTTGATCGACCGGCTGACCTCCTTGGAGTAGGGGAGGACGGCGGTGAAGCCCTGAGGGAACAGCCGGGTGACCTGGGCGACGTCGATGCCGACGTCGGTCTCCGCCTTGTTGAGCAGCAGCTTGATGTTGTCGCTCGGGATCTTCAGGCGCTCCAGGGCGCTCAGGAACACGCCCATGTTGCGCACGCTGGGCAGGTCCAGCGTGGCCATGGTGAACAGCGTGTCGGACAGGTCGAACGCCGCCAGGACGATCTCGTTGAGGGCCGACGGGGTGTCGACGACCACGTAGTCGAACCGGGCCCGGGCCGCCCTGATGACCTTGCCGACGTCCATCGGGTCGATGCGGTCCGCCTCGGCCGGGTCCTTGGGCGCCGCCAGCACGGCGATGCCCGACTCGTGGGTGACCATGTACTCCTCGATGTGCGCCTGGAGGTCGGCCTCGTCGGCGTCCTCCCGCTGGAGGGCGTCGGAGATGGTGAACCGGGGGCGCAGCCGGAGGGCGGTGGACACCTCGCCGAACTGGAGGTCGAGGTCGATGATGCACGCCCGCTTGCCGCTGTAGTGGCTGAGCAGGAAGGCCAGGTTGGTGGCGATGAAGGTCTTGCCGCAGCCGCCGGTGGCCGACGACATGGTGAACACCCGGCCCGGCTCGCCGCGGGAGCCGTCGGCCGGCTCGGCCGCCGGGGCCGGCGGGGGGACCGCCTTCCGGCCCACGATGTCGAGGACTCGATTGAGGCTGTCCTTCAGGGCCTCGTCGTCGGCGGGCAGCTGGACCAGGTCGACGGCCCCGGTGCGCACGATGTCGCGCAGGGCGGCGTCGGGCCGGCGGCCGAAGGCCAGCACCACCTCCATGCCCGGCACCTCGTCGTGGATGACCTCCAGGCGGGCCAACCCCGTGCGGGTGGCCAGGCCGGGCCCGGCCACCAGCACGTCGAAGGGGCCGTCGGCGCTGAGCACGTCGGCCACGGTGCCGACCCGGGGGGCGGTGGTGACCTGGGGCCGCGGCCGGCGGTCGACCACCACCCGCTCGACCTGCTCGCCCAGCGCCCCGCTGCGGTCGAGCACCAGGATCCTGGGGTTCCTCATCGGCAGGCGGTCGCTCACGCGATGTTCTGCACGGTGCGGCCGGGCGTGGCGGGAAGGCCCGGGGCCCCCTCGGGCGTCAGCGACAGCCAGATCCCCTCGAAGGCGGCCAGGTAGACGACCTGCTCGGCGGCGCCCGGCTCCACGGCGAGCAGGTAGGTGGCGTTGCCTCCCTCGGCGCCGGCGGGCGGGCCGGTCACGGCCAGGACCTCGGCGTCGGCGATGATCAGCTTGGCGGCCGGCACCCCCTTGGCGGCCGAGTTGGGCTGGCGGTCCTTGAAGGTGCCGTAGACGTTGACCCGGTCGCCCACGCCGGCGTAGCCGGCCAGCCCGGCGATGGCCGGGACCTGCACGGCCACGCCCTCCT